>JADGRS010000015.1 GCA_017880705.1 Burkholderiales bacterium | reverse complement strand
TTCCTGCAGCGCTTCCTCGAGCTCGAAGTCGTGCGCGGGCATCTTCTCGCGCGTGCGCCGGTAGACGATGATCGCCTCCTCCGCGCCGAGCCGCTTCGCAGTGCGCGCCACGTCGAGCGCGGTATTGCCGCCGCCGTAGACGATCACGCGCCGCCCGAGCTTCGGCGGCTCCTCGCCTTCCATCGAGCGCAGCACCGAGATCGCGTCGAGGATGTGCGACGAGGTGCCTGCGGGAATGAACGCCCGCTTGCCGATGTGCGCTCCGACCGCGAGAAACGCCGCGTCGAAGCCGCCCTCCTTCATGGACTCGCGAATGTCCGCCACCTTGCAGTTCAGCTTCAACTCGATGCCGAGCGCGAGGATACGCTCGATCTCCGCTTCGAGCACGTCGCGCGGCAGGCGGTACTTGGGAATGCCGAAGCGCATCATGCCGCCGGCGAACGGCCCCGCCTCGTGAATCGCTACCTGGTGCCCGAGGCGCGCGAGGTGATAGGCCGCCGAGAGCCCCGACGGTCCCGCGCCCACGATCAGCACGCGCTTCCCGGAAGGCGGCGCGGCCTTCTCGAACTTCCAGCCGAGCCTGCGCGCTTCATCGCCGAGGAAGCGCTCGACCGCGTGGATACTTACCGGCGCATCGAGCTGCGCGCGATTGCACGAGGTCTCGCATGGGTGATAGCAAACACGTCCCATCAACGCGGGCATCGGGTTGTTCTTCACGAGCTCCTGCCACGCGCGGTGATAGTCGCCGCTCTCTGCGTGATAGAGCCAGCCCTGGATGTCCTCGCCCGCGGGGCAGGCGTTGTTGCAAGGCGGCAGGCGATCGAGGTAGACCGGCCGCTCAGTGCGCCACGATCCCGTGTGGTTGGCGAGGCTGGAGCCCGGGTCGAGCGTAATGGCGAAGGGCTTCCTCATGGCGCGAGCCCGAATACACGGATGTTACGGTCGGCGGTGGCCTGGATGTGCGCGATGGTCACGAGATCGGGCGTCTTGCCGAACAGATGCGCGAAGCGTCTCTGCAGCTTGAGATATTCCTCGACCGGCACGCGCCGGCGAATCGTCTGGCGCGCGGTGATCTCGCCGTACTCGGCTTCGAAGACGGGAAACAGGCCCGACTCCACCGCCATGCGCGCGACCTTGATCGTGTCCGCGGGCGCCGAGCCCCAGCCGAGCGGGCACGGCACGTGGATGTGGATGTAGCGCGCGCCCTCGATCGCCATGGCGCGCGTCACCTTGTCCTCGAGATCGTGGAGGTTCGCGACCGACGCGGTGGCCACGAACGGAATGTGATGCGCCATCGCGATGAGCGGCACATTCTTGCCGGTGCCGAAGACGTTGCCGGGATGCTTGCCGACCGCCATGGTGGTGGCGGTGCGCGCAGCCGGTGGCGTGGCGCTCGAGCGCTGCACGCCGGTATTCATGTACGCCTCGTTGTCGTAGCAAATGTAGAGCACGTCGTCGTTACGCTCGAACATCCCCGAAAGGCATCCGAAGCCGATGTCGGTCGTGCCGCCGTCGCCGCCCTGCGCGATCACGCGAACGTCCTTGCGTCCCTTGACGCGCATCGCCGCCGCCATCCCCGACGCGACCGCCGCCGCGTTGCCGAAGAGCGAATGGATCCACGGAATCTGCCACGACGTCTCGGGATAGGGCGTGGAGAAGACTTCGAGGCAGCCGGTCGCGTTCGCCGCCATCACGCGGTTTCCGGTGGCGTACATCGCCGCATCGATGGCATAGCGCGCGCCGAGCGCTTCGCCGCAACCCTGGCAAGCGCGATGGCCCGAGTTGAGCGAGTTGGTGCGCCGCATGTTGGCTTGCACCGCGCGCTCGGTTTCGAGCAGCAGGCGATTGCCTACGGTGAAGGTGCCTGTCTGGTAGAACTTGACGTCCTGGACGCTCATGGATTCATCCGATGCGATCGGCAACGGTGCCGAGGTCGCGCAATATGTTTTCCGCGAGGGGACCCGTGCGCCGCACCGCTTGCTCGCGGTTGATCTCACGCTTCACTACATCCCAGCGCAGGTCGAGGAAGTTCAAGTGCGCGAGCTCGCCGCGTGCCGCGCTGTCGAGTAGATCGACCAGCGCCTTCTGCGTGATCGCCCGGCCGCCGAGGCCCGCGATCACCGTGTGGCCCTTCAACGAGATACCGGAAAGTGCGTTGCGCACGCCCTCGGAAAGCATGCCGCCGATGCCCACGGCCAGGCTCTTCTCCAGAACGACGACGCGTCTTGCGCGGCGCAGCGCATCGCGCACCTCGTCGAGCGGGAAAGGCCGGAAGGAGCAGATGGAGAGCGAGCCCACGCGCTTGCCCGCGGCGCGCATCTCGTCCACGGCCTCCTTGATCGTGCCGTTCACCGATCCCAGGGCGACGATGATGGTCTCGGCATCTTCGCAATGGTAAGTGCGCAGGAGCCCGCCCGAGTCGCGCCCGAATCGCTCGCGGAATTCCTTCGCGAGCGCCGGGATCAGCGCGAGCGCGCGCTGCTGCTTGTGATGCTGGAGGTAGCGCACTTCCATGAAAGCTTCGGGGCCGACCATCGCGCCCATCGAAACCGGATCGTCGACGTCGAGGATCTGCACCGGCACGAACGGCGGAAGGTAATCGTCCACCTGCTTCTGCGTCGGGATGTCGATGCGTTCATACGCGTGCGTGAGAATGAAACCGTCGACGCAAACCATCACCGGGCACGAGAGCTCCTCGGCGAGACGGAATGCCTGGATGTGGAGGTCGGCCGCTTCCTGGTTGGTCTCGGCGTAGAGCTGGATCCAGCCCGCGTCGCGCAGCGCCATGCTGTCCGAGTGATCGTTCCAGATGTTGATGGGCGCGCCGATCGCGCGGTTGCCGATGGTCATCACGATCGGAAGCCCGAGGCCCGCGGCGTTGTACACGGCCTCGGCCATGTAGAGGATTCCCTGGCTCGCGGTCGCGGTGTAGCTGCGCGCCCCGGCGGCCGACGAGCCGATCGCCACCGAAAGCGCCGCGAACTCGCTCTCGACGTTGATGAACTCGCAGTTTTCGAGCGAACCGTCCTTCACCATCTCGCCGAGGCCTTCGACGATGTGAGTCTGCGGCGTGATGGGATAGGCGCAGATGACTTCCGGCCGGCAGAGGGCGATGGCCTGCGCGATGGCCTGGGATCCCTCGATCTGCTTAAGCAAGGGCGGCCTCCTTCTTGTTCGCCATGTCGTAGGCGGCGCGCGCGGCGGCGACGTTGCCCTCGCCCACCTTGCCGCTGAACTTCTGGCGGATGGCGTTGGCGATCGCTTCGAAACTCACCTGGCCCGTGATCGCGGCGAATGCGCCCAGCAGCGCCGCGTTGGGCAGCGGACGTCCGACATGCTTCAGCGCGAGATCGGAAGCGGGCACCACGCACAAATGATTCGCAGGAAATTTCCGCGTGAACTCCGCGATGCCGAGCTCCTCGAATCCGCGCGTCGAGTTGATGAGGATGTATCCGGTCGGCGCGAGGCCGCTGAAGACATCGACCTGATGGAGGAGCGTGGGATCCTGGATGATCAGCGCGTTGGGCTGCATGACCGGCTCGCGCAGGCGAATCTCGCGCGAGTCGATGCGGCAGAAGGCCATGACGGGCGCGCCCATGCGCTCGGAGCCGAAACTCGGGAACGCCTGCGCGTGGCGGCCCTCTTCGAAAGCGGCGACCGACAGCATCTCCGCCGCCGAGACCACGCCCTGGCCGCCGCGGCCGTGGATGCGCACCTGGAACATCGCGAGCTCCCTTGATGTAGCTCGCATTGATTCTCGGCGCATGGGCTCGGGACCGATTGATCCAAGTCAACCGGTCACGGCATCGACGAATCGCGAAGGGCTACGCGGCCACTCGCTCCCCGGGTTCCACCGAGAGCCTCATTCCAACCACGTTCAGCACGGCAAGGAGAGTCTTAAGGGTGGGATTGCCCTTCGGCGAGAGCGAGCGATAGAGCGCCTCCCGGCTGATGCCCGCATCTGCAGCGACCGCTGCGAGCCCGCCGTATGCCTCCGCGACAGTGCGAAGAGCGAGAAGACCTGCCGCCCGATCTTCGGGATCGTCCAGGGATTGCATCGCCGCCTTGAGATACTCGACAGCCAATTCGCGATCGGCCCGCAGCTCCGCCACTTCGAGCGAATCATGGGACACGGCTCCGATAAGCTTCTTGCTCATGCTTGTCTCCTCTTCCAATCGGCCCAGAGTTCCCGGGCTTCCTTGATGTCGCCGGCTTGGGTCTTCTTTGTTCCTCCGCAAAGCAGGATCACGATAAGCCGCCCGTGCCGGCCGAAGTAGACCCGATAGCCGGCGCCGAGATGTTCCCGCAGCTCCAACACCCCGTCGCCCACAGGTTCACAGTCGCCGAAAAGGCCCGCCTCCAGGCGCCGCAGGCGAACGCGAACCCTGGCCTGCGCTTGCTTGTCGCGAATCGATCCAAGCCATTCGGTGAACGGCTCGCGACCGTCTTCGGCTTGATATCGGAGAACCTCGAACACGACCTACTGTAGCTTATAAGCTACCTATGTGCAAGGTTGAGGACCGTACTCCCCCTTTGATGCAGTCCTGTGGATTCAGCCGCGGATTGCGACCGATCCTCCCTTGTCTCGGACCGTATCGACATACGAAATCAAAATCGACTTCCTGTCAATCGACCACTAGCTACTTTGCGAGACTTCTTTTCACGGGCAGGAACGAGCTTCGGCAAGTCTCCCGCAAGCTCTGGTTGTCATAAGCGCAGGCCGCGCGAGGCTCCAAGCAAAAACGGCCCGCGCAATCTCTTGCGCAGGCCGTCGTTGTTTGGTAGGGCGTGGCGAATTCGAATCGCCGACCAACGGATTAAAAGTCCGCTGCTCTACCAGCTGAGCTAACGCCCCGGAAAAACGGAAATTATATCGTCCCGCGCGATGCAGGGTCAAAAATAGTTCATGCCTCCCGCGTGATCCTCCAGTACTGGTACTTCATCGTGAGCGCCGATCCGGCGACGATGGCGCCGAAAGTGAGGATCGAGCCGAGCGCCAGGGTCGACAAGCCCGTGATTCCCTGGCCGATGGTACAGCCGAGCGCCGTCACGCCCCCAAAACCCATCAGGATGCCGCCAATCACGTGATTGGCGGTGTCCTCGGGACCTGCGAGTCCCTCCCATCGAAACGTCCTGGAAGCCATGGCGTAGGCGAAGGAGCCCGCCACTATGCCCACTACGGCAGCGACCCCGAAAGTGACCCCGAGCGACTTGTCGCTCCACAACATGAGCAGCTCCAGGGTGAAAGCCACCGGCGACACGAACGAAAGCGACTCGATCGTGTGGCTGTTGGTGCCGAAGAACGTGTTCTCGAGCGTATCGGGATTTTCCGCGAAGCCCAGGTGCCCGGTGACATACCAACCGCCGACGACCACCAGGCCCACCACGACGCCCCCGAGAACGTGGTCGAAGCTGCCGCGGAACTCGCGATCCTTGAAGACGAATGCGAGCAGCGCCCCAGCGACGACGAGGGCCACCACCAGCTCGACGGGCCCGAGGCTCGCACCGCTCCACGACGAGATGAGGGTGGGCAGGTCCTGCCGAGGCGCGGCGAGATCCATCGCGACCGGGTCGATCCAGGTCGTGCGCCAGATGGCAAAAAGCCCCTTTAGCGTCATGTACGCGGCGATGCCGAGGAAAGTGAAGACGACGAGCGACTTCAGGCTTCCTCCGCCCATGCGCACCAGCGTCTTGCTTCCGCATCCCGATCCCAGCGTCATGCCGACTCCGAAGAGGAACCCGCCGAGGACATACGAAAGCCAGGTGAAGTTCGGCCGCACGTAGTACGACTGGCCGAGGTCGATGAGACCCGCGAGCTGCAGCGCGTGCGATCCGAGGATCGCCACCGCGATCGCCAGGAGCCACATGCGCATGCGGCCCCAGCTGCCCATGTTCACCACGTCGGAGACCGCGCCCATGGTGCAGAAGTTGGTGCGGTTCGCGACCGCGCCGAAGACGAACGCGAGCGCGAAGCCGCCGAAGGCGACGATGGAAGCGAGGTGGGTTGTGCTACCGGCCAAGAATGAAACCTCCGCGAGGGCCGGGTATTTTACCTTCGATAGCGGGTCGGGTCCGGAAGCCCCGCGCCGGCGAAACCCTCGCGGCGGAAGCGGCATGAATCGCATTGCCCGCAGGCGCGGCCCTCGGCATCGGCGTTGTAGCACGAGACCGTGAGCGCGAAATCGACCCCCAGCTCGTGGCCGCGGCGCACGATGTCGGCCTTCGTCATGCGCACGATCGGCGCCTTCACCTCGATCGGCTCGCCCTCGACCGCGCGGCGCGTCGCGAGATTGGCGAGCTTCTCGAACGCCGCGAGGAACTCGGGACGGCAATCCGGATATCCCGAATAGTCCACCGCGTTTGCGCCGGTGAAGATCGCATCCGATGCGGTCACTTCCGCATAGGCGAGCGCGAGCGCGAGGAAGATGGTGTTGCGCGCGGGAACGTACGTGATCGGAATCCCCGGCGTGGCCGACATGGGCACGGCGATCGAATCGTCGGTGAGCGCCGATCCGCCGAAGACGCGCAGGTCGATCGGCACGACGCGATGCTCGATCGCGCCAAGCGCGCGCGCCACGCGCGCCGCCGCCTCGAGCTCCACGCGGTGACGCTGGCCGTAGTCGATGGAGAGCGCATGGCAGCGCCAGCCATCGGCCACCGCCATCGCGAGCACCGTTGCCGAGTCGAGGCCTCCCGAGAGGAGAACGACCGCGTTCTTCAACGGCTAGCGGCGCTGGGTGAGGCGGGTGCGCGCCTTGCCCGCGGCTTCCGACAGGGGGAAGCGCGCGATGATGTCCTCGAGCGTATTGCGCGCGCTGCCGGCATCGCCCTGTTCCGCCTGGATCGCCGCGATCGCGAGCAATGCGTCGGGCGCCTTCGCCGACTGCGGATACTTCGCGATGAGCTCTTCCTGCGCGGCGAGCGCGTTGCGATAGTCGCGCATGTTCGCGTAGCTGATGCCGATCCAGTAGCCCGCGTTCGCCGCGAGCGGGCTCGCCGGGTAATCCTTCACGAAGGCGCGGAAGGCGTCGATCGCCGACGCGAAGTCGTTGCGCCGGAAGAGGTTCGACGCGGTGTCGTAGGCCTTCACCTCGCGCGCCTGGTCCTCTTTCGTGACCGCATGTGCCGTTGCGGTGGGGATCGTCGAGGCCGCGCTTGCGACCCCGACATCGATCGGGGAAGACGACGCCGCGGCGCCCGATCCGCCCTCGAGGCGCTTCAGCCGCGAATCGAGGTCGAGATAGAAATCGCGCTGCCGCTTCTGGATCTGCTGGTTGTCGTTCGCGATCACCTCGAGCTGCCCGCGAAGCCGCGCGAGCTCCGCGTTGAGGTCCTCGATCTGGCGCACGAGTTCGATCACGCCGATGTTGCGGATATTCTCTTCGAGCTTCTGGATGCGCGCCTCGTTGTCCTTGCCCTGCTGCGAAAGCTCGTTCCTCAGCATGTCGATCCTGCGGCGGGCCTCGTCGTCGTCGAAGAGGCCCGCGCGCGCCGGTATCGTGGCCGCGAGCGCGCCGGCCACGACGATCCAGCGCAGCGCAGCCGCGAGAGGCGCCCGGGTCACTTATTCACCCGCGTACTTGATGTCCGCGCGGCGGTTCTGCGCCCACGCCGCCTCGTCGTGGCCCGGCGCGACCGGCTTCTCCTCGCCGTAGCTCACCGTCTCGACGCGCGCATCGGGCACGCCGAGCACCGTCATGATCTTCTTCACGGATTCGGCGCGGCGCTGCCCCAGCGCGAGGTTGTATTCGCGGCTGCCGCGCTCGTCGCAGTTGCCCTCGATGCGGATGCGCGCATCGCGCTTGTCGGCGAGATAGCGCGAATGCGCCTGCACCAGGCCGCGGTACTCGTCCTTCACCGCGTTGGAATCGTAGTCGAAGTACACGCTGCGCTTGTAGAGCGCGTTGCTCGGATCGGTGAGCGGGTTGCGCGCGATCGCCATGTTCGGATTGGTGGGATTCGTCGTGACGTTGCTGCCCACCGTGGGGTTGGCAACGCCCGTCGAGCGATCGGTCACGCCGGTCGGCTCCTGCTTGGCTTCCTTGCTGGCGCAAGCGGCGGCCACGGCGGCCACGACGAGGTACAGGGCAAGCTTCTTCATGCTGGTCTCCTTGTAGCGATGAACACAGGTTTGAGTCGCGGGTTCGGTGACCCGTTAATTGGTTGGCATGGGACCCCATGCGGGATCCTGCACATCTCCCGCGCCCGAGGTGAGCCTCTGGCGAACGCGGCCGTCGCCCGAAACCGCGGCGAGCTGGCCGCGGCCCCCGACCTGCGCCTCGTACAGGACCATTTTACCGTTGGGGGCGAATGTGGGCGAATCGTCGAGGGTCCCGTCGGTCAGCACCTGCACCTGGCCGGTGGCGAGCTCGAGGGAAGCGATGTGGAAGCGTCCGCCTTCGCGCTGCACGAAGGCGATCGTCTTGCCGTCGGGGCTGTAGCGCGGGCCGACGTTGTACGTGCCCTCGAACGTGAGGCGCTGCGCCGGGCCGCCGCTCGCGGCCATGCGGTAGATCTGGGGCGATCCGCCGCGGTCCGAGGTGAACGAGATCGACTGGCCGTCGGGCGAGAACGCGGGTTGCGTATCGATGCCGCTCGACTCCGTGAGGCGCTCGGCGTCGCCGCCGTTGGCGGGAATGCGGTAGATCTGCGTGAGGCCGTCCTTCGAGAGCGCGACCGCGAGATAGCGGCTGTCGGGAGACCACGCGGGGGCGCTGTTGTTGCCGCGGAAGCTCGCGACGACGCGCGTCGTGCCCTGCGCGAGGTTCTGCACGACGACGATGGGCTTCTTCTGGTCGAACGAGACGTACGCGAGGCGGCTGCCATCGGGCGACCACGCGGGCGACATGATCGGCTCCTGCGAGGCGAGGACCGACTGCGCGTTGAAGCCGTCGGCATCGGCGACCTGCAGCTCCCAGCGGCGCCCGTTCTTCACGACGTAACAGATCTTGGTCGAGAACACACCCTTGTCGCCCGTGAGCCGCTCGTAGATTACGTCCGCGATGCGATGCGCCGTTGCCCGAAGCTGTGCCGGCGCCACCACGTACGAATAGCTCGCGAGCTGCGCCTGCTTCTGGACGTCGAAGAGGCGGAAGCGCACTTCGACGCGCCCCTCGGAGACCGGCTCGATCTTGCCGATCACGAGGGCCTCGGCGCTGCGCGCGGCCCAGTCGGGGAAATTCACTTCCGAGGGCTCCGTCGGCAGCGGGCTCACGCCGGCGGTGTTCACCGGACGGAAAAGCCCCGTGCGTCCGAGATCCGCGGCGATGATCTCGCCTACCGCCTGGGGCTGCGCGGCATCGCCCGCCATCGGCGTGACCGCGATGGGGATCTGGCGCCCGCCGCTCGTCGTGATGTCGATGGTGAGCTGGGCGCGCGCCCCGAGGGACAGGGCGAGGGCTCCGAACAAAAGGAGGAGGCGATTCATGGATTGGGAGGCGCGCCGAGGCTAGCGTTCATGCCGGATGTTGAGGGTAAGGTCACGGAATTGGGGGAAAAGTTCCGAATCGGCCGAAGGAACCGGTAGCGGCGAGGCGCTGCGGATGCCCCTTTCGATGGCGGAATCATACGTCGGATTGCCGCTTCGCTTGGTGATGGCGATGTCGAGCACCTCCCCGCCGGGGAGCACGCGGATGCGCACCTGGACCTCCGGGTTGCCCGTCACCGTGTCAGGCACGTTCGCGCGGCCGCGGATCTTCTGCTTGATGGCATTCACGTAGCCGTCGATTTCCGACCTCCGCGCCACCGCGGCCTCCTCGCGCGCCTTCTCGGCGTCGCGCTTCGCCTTCTCCTCCTCCTTTCGGCGCAAGTCGTCGTCGTGCTTCTTCTTCGCCACCTCCTCCTGCTCGCGTTTCTTCTTCGCCTCGTCGGCCTTCTGCTTCTCGCGCTTGTCGCGCTCGAGCTTTTCCCTCTTCTCGAGCTCCTTCTTCTCGCGCTCGAGCTTCTTCGCGATCGCGGGATCGGGCTTGGGCGGCTCGGGCTTCTCGTCCGGCGGCGTCGGAGGAGGCTTGACGGGCTTGGGCTTCGGCGGCTCGGGCTCGGGCTTCGGCGGCTCCGCCTTGGGCTCGGCTTTCGGCGCGGGCTCTACCGTCTTCGCGGTGGGCGCGGGCGGCAGCTTGTCCCAGAGCTCCGCGATCACGGGCACGTCGGGGCGGCTTTGCCACGCGACGCCGAAGACGATCAGCGCGAAGAACGCGGCATGCACCATCACGGCGAGAAACACGGCGCGGATGCGCCCCGGCTGCGGGGGCTTCTCGATCGGGTGCGCCGCCGCCTTCTTCTGCTTCACTGGGCCGGGCGAGCGAGCAGCCCCACGCGCTTCACCTGGTTTCTCTGCAGCAGGTCGAGGACCTTGATCACCTCTTCGTAGCGCACCGCGCGGTCGCCCGCGATCACGATCGCCTGGTCGGGATGCGATTGCTGCGCCTGGCGCACGAAGTCGAGAAGCTCGTCGCGGGTGACGCGCACCTCGTCGGACGACTTGTTGCGGTCGACGAGCGCGAGATCGCCGTTGGCGCGCACGCGCACCTCCATCGGCGCGACCGCGGGCTCGAGGCGCGCGGCGGCCTGCGGGAGGTCGATCTGCCCCGGGTTGATGAGCGGTGCCGCGACCATGAAGATGATGAGGAGCACCAGCATCACGTCGATGTACGGAACGACGTTGATCTCCGCCATCGCGCGGCGAGCGCGCTTCATCGCGGCCTCTGCACGACCGTGTCCGAGGACTCGGGAAGGTGCGCCTGCCGCTGGAGGATGTTCTGCAGCTCCTCCATGAAGCTCTCGTAGCGGCTCGCGAGGCGGTCGATGTCATGGGTATAGCGGTTGTATGCGATGACCGCTGGAATCGCGGCGAAGAGGCCCATGGCGGTCGCGACGAGCGCCTCGGCGATGCCGGGCGCGACGTGGGCGAGGGTCGCCTGGGCGACGTTCGACAGGCCACGGAAGGCGTTCATGATTCCCCACACGGTGCCGAAGAGGCCGATGTAGGGGCTCACGGAGCCCACCGTCGCGAGAAACGAAAGATGCGACTCGAGCGTGTCCATCTCGCGCTGGTAGGTCGCCTTCATCGCCCGGCGCGTGCCGTCGAGCAACGCGGACAGGTCCGATCCGGGACGGCCCTTCAGCTTGAGGAACTCCTTGAAGCCCGCCTCGAAGATGCGCTCGAGCCCGACTGTCGCGTAGCGCCCGCTCGCCGCGCGCTGGTACAGGCCCACGAGGTCCGCCCCGCCCCAGAACTCGCGCTCGAACTCGTCGGCGATGCGGCGCGCGCGCCGGATCGCGAACATCTTCATGAAGATGTAGGTCCACGAGAACATGGAGGCGAGCGCGAGCACCGCCATCACGAACTTCACCACGATGCTCGCGTTGACGATCATCGAGATGATCGTGAGGTCGTGACTCACTATCAAATCGCCGCCTCCATCTTCTTCCTCAATCCTTCGGGGATCTCGGTCGGCTTGAAGCTCTCGCAGGCGACGCAGGCGACGGTGACCTTCGCCTTCACCAGCACCTCGTCGTCGCGGCGGACCTCCTGCGCGAACACGCAGCGCACCTTGCCGAGGGACTCGAGGCGCACGCTCACGGCGACGTTGTCGTCGAGTCGCGCCGCCTTGCCGAAGTCGATCGCGAGCGACGTGACCACGAGCGTCACGCGATGGTTGCGCGCGAGCGCCTGGTGGTCGAAGCCGAGGTGGCGCAGCCATTCGGTGCGCGCGCGCTCGAGGAACTTCAGGTACTCGCCGTGGTAGACGACCCCGCCGGCGTCGGTGTTCTCGAAGTACACGCGCACCGGAAACGAGTAGACGAAGAGCTCCGGCTGCAGCGTGGGCTTCAGGACGATGCGACTCATGGCGCCGTGCCCTCCGTGCCGCCGAAAAGATCCGCCGGGCGGCCGGCAGCCTCCTGCACGAGGCCGAAGTGCCGGTAGGCGAGCGCCGTCGCGATGCGGCCGCGCTGCGTGCGCTGCAGGTAGCCCTGCTGGATGAGGAAGGGCTCCAGCACGTCCTCGATCGTGTCGCGCTCCTCGCCGATCGCGGCGGCGAGGTTCTCCACGCCGACGGGCCCGCCGCCGAATTTCTCGATCACTGCGGCGAGAAGCTTGCGGTCCATCACGTCGAGGCCGATCGCGTCGACGTCGAGCATGCGCAGCGCCATGTCCGCGACCTCGTTGGTGACGACGCCGGCAGCCTTCACCTCGGCGAAGTCGCGCACGCGGCGCAGGAGCCGGTTGGCGATGCGCGGCGTGCCGCGCGAGCGGCGCGCGATCTCGAGCGCCCCGTCATCGGCGATCTTCACGTTCATGAGCCGCGCCGAGCGATGCACGATCTGCGTGAGCTCCGTGGGCGTGTAGAACTCGAGCCGCGCCACGATCCCGAAGCGGTCGCGCAGCGGGTTGGTGAGCATTCCCGCGCGGGTCGTCGCGCCCACCAGCGTGAACGGCGGCAGGTCGATCTTCACCGAGCGCGCCGCGGGCCCCTCGCCGATCATGAGGTCGATCTGGTAGTCCTCGAGCGCGGGATAGAGGATCTCCTCGACGACGGGGGACAGCCGGTGGATCTCGTCGATGAAGAGGACGTCGTTGGGCTCGAGGTTGGTGAGGATCGCCGCGAGGTCGCCGGCGCGCTCGAGTACCGGGCCGGAGGTCGAGCGCAGGTTCACGCCCATCTCTCTCGCGATGATGTGCGCGAGAGTGGTCTTGCCGAGGCCCGGCGGGCCGAACAGCAGCGCGTGGTCGAGCGCTTCCTTGCGGTTGCGCGCGGCGGAGATGAAGATCTGCAGCTGCTCGCGGATCTTCTCCTGCCCCACGTACTCCTCGAGGTGCTTGGGGCGAAGGGCGCGCTCCTCGCCTTCTTCCACCGGCGTGGCCCGGGCCCCCGAGATCAGGCGGTCGGCTTCGATCATGGCTTCGACAGGTACTTCAGGGCGTGGCGGATGGCGTCGGCCAACGGCAGGCCGGCGGGGAGCTGCTTCATCGCGCCTTGCGCCTCGCGCTCATTGTAGCCAAGGCCGAGGAGCGCGTTGACGACATCGCCGCTCGCGGGCGAAGCGTCGCTCCTCGCGGTGGGAATCGCGGCGGGCAAGCGGTCGCGCAGCTCGAGGACGAGCCTCTCCGCGGTCTTCTTGCCGACGCCCGGGACCTTGGTGAGGCGCGCGGCGTCCTGGGAGGCGACGGCGATGGAGAGATCCTCGACCGACAGTCCCGAGAGCACCGAGAGCGCGACCTTCGGGCCCACGCCGCTGATCTTGAGGCGCTGGCGACACGCGGTGCGCTCCGCCGCCGTGAGGAATCCGAAGAGCAGGTGCGCATCCTCGCGCACCACCATGTGGGTGAGGAGCTCCACGTCGTCTCCAGTGCGCGGCAGGTGATAGAACGTGCTCATCGGCACGTCGATATCGTAGCCCACGCCGTGGCTCACCACGACGACCTGCGGCGGATTCTTCTCGACGAGCTTGCCGAGGATGCGGCCGATCACGAGATGCGACCCGCGCGCACACGCTTGCCGCGCGCAGGCAACGCGCCGAGCCCGCCGTGCGCGTGGCAGATTGCGCACGCGAGCGCGTCGGCCGCGTCGGGCGACGGATGTCCGGGGAGCTTCAGCAACCGCTTGACCATCTCCTGGACCTGCTCCTTTCGCGCGTGACCCTGCCCCACCACGGACTGCTTCACCTGGAGCGCAGTGTATTCGGCGACCGGTAGCCGCGCGAGCACCGCCGCGCAGATCGCCGCGCCGCGCGCCTGGCCGAGAAGCAACGTCGACTGCGGATTCACGTTGACGAACACCTTCTCGACGGCGACCTCGACCGGATGATAGCTGTCGATCACCTCGGAAAGCCCGGAGAGTATCGAGGCGAGGCGCTCGGCGAGCGGGAGCTTCTCGTCGGAGCGGATCCTCCCGCTTGCCACGTAGACGAGGGTGGTGCGATCCATTTCGAGCACGCCGTACCCGGTGCAGCCGAGGCCGGGATCGATGCCGAGAATCCGGATCGTGGCCATCGTCAGAACGTGCGCGCGTACATGCAGGAATCGGCGAGCTCGCCCGCGGTGTCCCGCCGGCTCCGGCGCAGGATGCCTTCGAGGGTGAAGCCGCTCTTCTCCGCGACGCGCCGGCTCGGGGCATTGCGCGCGTCCGACGTGATCTCGAGGCGGCGCGCGCCGAGCTTGTCTCGAGCCAGCTCCACCAGCGCGAGCGTGGCTTCGGTGGCGATGCCCTGGCGCGCGCACGACGAGCGGACCCAGTAGCCGATCTCGAATTTCGGGATCGACCAGTCGATGGTGTGCAGCCCGCCGCGGCCCACGAGGCGCTGGTCGCTGCGGCGCAGGAAGCAGAAATCGAGCATTTCCCGCGCCGCCCATTTCGCCTGCGCTTCGCGGCAGTAGGCCTCGCTCTCCTCGAGCGTGGGCGGCTTTTGCGCCCACGGCATCCAGGGCTTGAGCTCCTGCGCGGATTCCACGACTGCCTCGTTCACCATGGCGCCCTGCCCCGAGCGCGCCGCCGCGAGGATCAGCCGCGGGGTTTCGATCTGCTCGGGAATGTCGAGGAGGAGTGCCTGCGTGACGATCGCCACTTAGGCTCCGCCCAGCGACGCCGTGGTGTAGACGTCCTGCACGTCGTCGAGGGATTCGAGGGCGTCGATGAGCTTCTGCATGCGTGCCATGTCGTCGGCGGACATCCCGGTCTCGTTGACGGGCTTCATCGTCACTTCCGCAAGCTCGGCCTTGAAGCCCGCCTTCTCGAGGGCCGCCTTCACCACGGGGAAATCGTGCGGCGACGTGACCACCTCGAGGGAGCCGTCGTCATGCGCGATGACGTCCTGCGCGCCGGCTTCGAGCGCCGCATCCATCAGTTTCTCCTCGCTGGTCCCCGGCGCGTAGAGGAGCTGCCCGCAGTGGGTGAAGAGGAACGCGACGCAGCCCTCGCCGCCGAGGTTGCCGCCGAACTTGGCGAATGCGTGGCGCACCTCCGCGACGGTGCGCACGCGATTGTCGGTGAGGCAGTCGACGATCACCGCGGCGCCGTTCGTCCCATAGCCCTCGTAGCGAATCTCCTCGTAGTTGGCGCCGTCGAGCCCGCCCGAGCCGCGCTTGATGGCGCGCTCGACGTTGTCCTTCGGCATGTTGTTCTCGTACGCCTTGTCGACGGCGAGGCGCAGCCGCGGGTTCATCGATGGATCGCCTCCGCCCATGCGCGAGGCGACGGTGATTTCCTTGATGAGCCGGGTGAAGATCTTCCCTCGCTTCGCATCCTGGCGGCCCTTGCGGTGCTGGATGTTCGCCCACTTGCTGTGGCCTGCCATATGGGTCTCGTCGTGGCGATGCGCGCGGAACGTGCGGGAAAACGTAATGGTAACATTCGCCTCCCGCCTCTCTCCAGTGCGAAACCCACGCTTCACGCTGGGCGTCAGGCGGAAATCGGGAGAGGGGACGATGGCGAAGACCGGAGAGCGCAAGGCGCAGATCCTGCAGACGCTCGCAGCCATGCTGGAGAATCCGAAGGGCGAGCGCATCACGACGGCGCTCCTCGCCGCGCGCCTCGAGGTCTCGGAGGCGGCACTCTACCGCCACTTCGCGAGCAAGGCGCAGATGTTCGAGGGGCTGATCGAGTTCATCGAGCAGACGGTCTTCACGCTGGTGAACAAGATCCAGGCCGAGGAAAAGGACGCGTTGAAGCAGATCGAGGCGACGGTCGCGACGCTCCTCGGCTTCGCGCAGAAGAACCCCGGGATGACGCGCGTGCTGATCGGCGACGCTCTCGTGAACGAGGACGAGCGCCTGCAAACGCGCGTGAACCAGCTGGTCGACCGGCTCGAGGCGAGCCTTCGCCAGAGCGCGCGCCTCGCCGTGGGCGCGGGGATGCTTCCCGCCGACTGGGACGTGAACGCCTACGCGAACGCGCTCATCGCCTTCGTGATCGGGCGCTGGCACCAATTCGCGAAGAGCGGCTTCAAGAGGACGCCCATGGAGGGCTGGCCGCAGCAATGGCGGGTCTTCACCGCCTGAACGCGTGGTGTCCGAAGCGCTTCCCGAGCTGGGAACCGAGCGTCTCGTGGTGCGCCTCGCGCGCCCGGGGATGCAAGGCGCCATGGCGCGATTCCTCTCGGAAAATTTCGAGGGCCACCTCCAGCGCTGGTCGCCCCCCGCGAAGGCCGCCTTCTTCAGCGAGGCATTCTGGCAGGAGCGCCTCGCCATCGCCGTGGAGGAATTCCACGGCGGGCGCGCGGCGAGATTCGTGCTGCAGGCGCGCGTGGCCGAATCGAGGCAGGCGCCGCGCCTCGACGCGGCCATCGTGGGCACCTGCAACTACACGAACATCGTGCGCGGGCCGTTCCTCGCCTGCCACCTGGGTTACCAGATCGCGTCGAGCCACGAGGGCAGCGGCCTCATGTCGGAGGCGCTGCGCGCGACCAACGCGTTCATGTTCGGGACGCTGCGCCCGCATCGCATCATGGCCAACTACCGCCCTGAGAACGAGCGCAGCGGCAGGCTCCTCGAGCGCCTCGGCTTCGCGCGCGAGGGCCTGGCGAAGGACTACCTCTTCATCGACGGGGCCTGGCGCGACCACATCCTCACGTCGCTCGTGAATCCCGCGTTCGATCCGGCCTGGATCGAGCCCGCGGGATAGGGATCTCCCCGCCTCTCAGTCGTCGCCCGCGAGGAGCATCTCGACGTCGGGCAGGCGATGGCCGTGGGGATGGAACGTGATGTGGGCGCAGAGGCGATGGAACTGGCCGAACATGTCCTCGAGCGTCGCGCCCCCGAGGTTGAACACCCCGTAGCGATAGCTTCCGAGCCACTTCATCTCGCGCGCGAGGTCGGCGCCGCGCTTGCGATAGATCATCACGCGGGCGTCGGGATGGCGCGCCTGGAGTGCGTCGATCTCCGCCGTCGAGGGCCAGCGTGAAAGGCCCTCGCCCGTGAGGTCGCGCAGCACGAAGCTCGCCGCGTGCCTCTGGCGCCCCTGGCGGCGCAGGACCACCGGCTCCTCGCCGCAATCGAGGGCGAGGAGCGCCTCGAAGAGGCTGTAGCCGTCGACGCGCTCGAAGAGGTCGTAGAACTGTCCCGCGGCGCGCGGATTGATCTCGATGATGCGAAGCGCTCCCGTATGGGGGTCGATGCGCATCTCGACGTTGAACATCCCGTGGGTGAATTCCATCCCCTCGATGAGGCGCGTGGCGAGGGCATCGATCCGCGCGAGCTCCCCGGCCGGCAACGACGACGGATACTGGAATCGCTGGAACTGGTCGGTCCCGGGATACATGATCGAATCGACCGTGCCGAGCATCGTCACCTTGCCCTGGCGGGCGAAGCCGTTGGCCGTGAACTGCCGGCCGTGCGCGATCTGCTCGCACACCATGCTGTAGGGGTCCTCGCGGAACTGCGAATGCGCCCGCATCACGTCGGCGAACGGGCGCACCAGCTTTTCGATGATGGCGCGCTCGAACCAGCCGAAGCGCGTGTGCTTGTAGAGCTCGTCGAAGGAGTCGACGCGGCGCGCGAGCACCGAGAACGCGGCCTTCGCGGGCTTGATGTAGAAGGGGTACGCCATCGGCACTTCGTCGGCGCGCTCGAATCCGCGC
>JADGRS010000232.1 GCA_017880705.1 Burkholderiales bacterium | reverse complement strand
GTTCGGACATCGTTTTTTCTTCGCTTTGAGTCATCGGTATCGTGTCGCGGGCTGGCGCGCCCGCCCAGGGGGGGAAATCAATCTGATAAAATAATCAGCTTCCCGCGCAGTGCGGGCCTTCTTCGGTGCGCGGCCAAAGCTCACGATTTTACCGCGAGCGGCAACCCGGGGGCGGCCCGCTCGGTCACGAGCCCCCGTGAAATTCAACATCGCCTACCTTGGTCCCGAGCATCTCTTTCACCTGCGTCGCGATTTCATCCTGGTGCTCAAGTATGGGCTCGAGAGCCTCGGCCACGACGTGATCCTTTCCGGCCTGCAGGTGGATACCACGCGTTTCAATCTTCTCATCGGCGCCTATTTCCTGCCCAAAGCCTCGCTCGACGCGATCAATGCCGCCGGAGCCGAATTCGCGCACGTGAATTCCGAGGTGATCGCGCGCGACATGCTGAACTTCAATCCGCAGAAGACCGATTTCCTCGGCGCGTACCTGCCGAGCATGCGCGCCGGAAAGTTCATCTGGGAGGCGGTCATCGACAACATGCCGGAGCACGCGCGCTACGGTAATCGCGCCCACTTCCTGCGTTGGGGCTGGCACCCGAGGCTCGAAGAGATCGAGCACAGGACGCCAAAGGATCTCGACTATTATTTTTTCGGGCTGATGAGCAGGCGGCGCCATGACATCCTGGCAAGCCTCGCGTCGAGAAAGCTGCAGGGAATGGCCGACGGCTCGTGCCCCTACTTCCTGCGCAACGATCGCATCGCGCGAGCCCGGGTGCAGCTGAACATCGTCCAGGACGACAGGTACAGCCACGTGAACGCGTTTCGAATCTGCTACCTGGCCAACAACCGCTGTGCGATCGTTTCGGAGATCGAGCACGATCCCGCGGGATACCTGTCGGTGGCGCGAGTCGTGCCCGGCAAGGACGCCATCGCCGAGGCGGTCGCCGAGCTTGCCGCCGGAACCGGCTGGAAGACCCAGGGCGAAGCCGCTTACGAAAAATTCCGGGAGGTCCCGATGCAGCGCTGCCTGGAGGAGCTGCTCGACGCAAGCTTCGGCCGATCGCCGGGCCTGGCGGCCTCGGGAGGTGTCGCATGAAGGCGCGCGACCTCGACGCGGTGATCCTTTGCGGAGGGCTCGGCACGCGCCTGCGCGAAGAAACCGAGTTCAAGCCCAAGCCGATGGTGGAGATCGGCGGGCGCCCGATCCTCTGGCACATCATGCGGCGCTATCACCGCTTCGGGGTGCGCCGTTTCATCCTCTGCCTCGGCTACAAGGGCGAGGTGATCCGCGATTATTTCCTCAACTACCGGCTGCGTCAGTGCGACGTGACGGTGAACCTGCGCTCCCACGAGATTCAGGTGCATGGCGAGGACCTCACGGAGGACTGGGAGATCGTTCTCGCGGACACGGGCGACGACGCGATGACCGGCGCGCGCCTGAATCGGGCCCTGAAGCACGTGCGCAGCGACACTTTCTTCGCGACGTACGGCGATGGCGTTGCCGACATCGACGTCGAAGCGCTTCTCGCAGCGCACGTTCGCGCCGGGCGCCAGGCGACCGTCACCGCGGTTCATCCATCGTCGCGCTATGGCGAGATCGACGTGGCGCACGACGCGGTGCGCACCTTCCTCGAGAAGCCGCAGGTGGCCGACGGCTGGATCAACGGCGGCTTCTTCGTTTTTTCGCGCTCCGCCTTCCAGGGCGTCGGCGACGACGCGGGGCTCGTGCTCGAAGCCGATATCCTGCCGAAGCTCGCCGCGCGGGGGCAGCTCACCGCCTACGAGCATGGCGGCTTCTGGCAGTGCATGGATACCTACCGTGAGATGGTCGCGCTGAACCAGATCTGGGCGACGGGCGCCGCGCCGTGGGCCTAGCCGCTCGACGATGAGCCACGCGGCGCCCAATGCCGGCTGGTGGCGCGGTCGGCGCGTGCTGGTCACCGGGCACACGGGGTTCGTCGGAGGCTGGCTATGCGCCTGGCTCGCGCAGCTTGGCGCCCGGGTTTCGGGGCTTTCGCTTCCGCCGCCGACGAGCCCCAGCTTTTTCGCGTCGACCGGTATCGAGTCGATGCTCGCGCGCAGCATCATCGGCGACATTGGCGAGCTCGCGGCGGTGCGCAGCGCGATCTCCACGAGCGAGCCGCAGGTGATCTTCCATCTTGCCGCCCAGGCAATCGTGCGCGACGGGTTTCGCGAGCCCGTCGCAACGTTCGCGACCAACGTCCTGGGCACGGTGCATGTCCTCGAAGCATGCCGCGCCGCCGCCTCGCTCGAGAAACTCGTGGCCTATACGACCGACAAGGTCTATCGCAACAACGAGTCGGGACGGCCTTTCGTGGAGGGCGATCGGCTGGGGGGCAACGAGCCCTACAGCAGCAGCAAGGCCGCGGCCGACTGGGCGGTGGGTGCCTACTGGGAAAGCTTTTTCCGAGGCGCGGCTCCCCGCATCGCGCTGGCGACGGTGCGTGCCGGCAACATTGTCGGGGGTGGAGACTGGGCTCGCGACCGTCTCCTGCCCGACGCGATCCGAGCATTTTCGCAGAAGGCACCGCTCGTCATTCGCAGCCCGGCCTCGACGCGTCCGTGGCAACACGTCCTCGACGTGGTGCGCGCGACGCTGGTTCTTGCGGAGCGCGCCACGTCGCGGGACGAGCCCGCCGAGGCTCTCGCCTGGAATTTCGGCCCGCGTCCCGGAGAAGTGCACGCGGTCGCGGACGTGGCGACGGCCGCGGCGCAAGCCTGGGGCCACGGCGCCTCCTGGCGCGCCGGCGGTGATGCCGCGATCCCCGAGTCCACGGCGTTGTCGATCTCCAGCGAGAAGGCCGAGCGTGATCTCGGATGGCGCTGCGCGTGGGGACTCGAGCGCGCGGTCACCGAAAGCGTCGCGTGGTACCGCGAGTCGCAGGAGCGGCCCCGTGGCCTGCTGGAATTCACCTTCCGGCAGATCGAAGGCCACGTGGCGGACGTGCGTCGAGGCGCGCAGTGAGGATCGTGCCGCGCAAGCTGGCGGGGACTTTCGAGGTGTCGCTGGAGCCGCACCGCGATGAGCGCGGCTACTTCATGCGCTGGTACGACGCCATATCCTTCGAGCGGGCCGGGCTGCCGACGCAATGGGTCCAGGCCAACGAGTCCGGCTCGAAGCGCGGCGTCGTGCGCGGGCTGCACTTCCAGCGGCCGCCGCACGCGGAGGCCAAATTCGTGCGCGCTCTGAAGGGACGCGTCTACGACGTGTTCGTCGACCTGAGGCGCGGTTCCGCGACCTATGGCGAATGGGACGCGCTCGAGCTCTCGGCCGAGGAATGCAACGCGATCCTCATTCCGCGCGGTTTCGCCCATGGCTTCTGCGCGCTCACCGAGGAGGTGACGGTGAGCTACCTCGTCGACAACGCCCACGCGCCCGACGCCGAAGGGGGCCTCTTGTGGAGCGATCCGCGGCTCGCGATCCCCTGGCCCGTCTCCGATCCGATCGTTTCCGCGAAGGACCGTGACTGGCCTCCCTTGAGCAGGATCGAGCCGATCGCCTGATGCGAATCGCGATCACCGGATCGACGGGACTCATCGGCGGGGCGGTCGCGCGGCGGCTCGCCGCGGCGGGGCATGAGCTCGTGCGTATCGGGCGCGGCAGCGCGAGCGACGTGCGTTTCGACCTCGCGGCGGGTGTGCGCCTTCCCGCCGCCGCCCTGCGAGGATGCGATGCGCTGGTTCACGCGGCCGGCGTGACGGACGAGGATTTTCGCGACCCGTCCGCCGCGTTCGCGAAGGCGCGTGGCGGGGCCACGGCGTTGATCGAGGCCGCGCGCTCCGACGGGGTCGCGCGCCTCGCCTACATTTCATCCGCGCATGTCTACGGGCCCTTGGAAGGCGTGATCGACGAGTCGCGGCCGGCAAGGCCCGTCTCGAACTACGCAAAGGCGCACTTCGAGACCGAGGGCATCTTCAGCTCGCCCGTGGGCGAGGGCGTCTCGGCGCTCATCGCGCGGCCGTGCGCGGTATACGGCGTGCCGGCCTCGCTCGAGCGATTCGCGCGCTGGTCCCTCATCCCCTTCGACTTCCCGCGCCAATCGCTCGCGGGCCGGATCGTGTTGAAGTCGCCGGGCGCGCAGCGCCGCAATTTCGTCGGCGGCGCGGCGCTCGCGCGCTGGGTCGCGGACTGGCTGGCGCAGCGGCAGTCCGGTCTTGTCGTCGCGAACCTGCCCGGCCGGGAGGAGCTGTCGGTCTTTGACTTTGCGACGCTCTGCGCGAAAATCGCGCGGGAGGAACTGGGACGCGAGTGCATGGTGGAGCGCCCGTCCGGGGACGGCCTGCCCGCCGCCGACTTCGAATACCGAACGCTCGTCGGGGCGCCCCTCGAGGGCGACGGCCTCGAGGAGCACGTGCGAACATTGATCCGCCGGCTCTCGGCGAAGGAATCCTCGTGACCCAGAATCAAGCCGACCCCCTCGACAAGAGCCGCCTTCCGCTCGATAAGGAAATCGCGCTCAAGTACGTGACCTACCTCGTCGAGAAGCGCATCGACGACCTGCCGCAGACGCGCCGCGATTTCTGCGATGCCGCCGGCTTCCATCCCAAGCTTCTCTACAATAATCCGCACATCGCCTCGATCGCGAAGCTCTTCCAGGACCAGTCTTCGATCGAGCGCCTCGGCGACATGACGCTGCGCGAATACCTCATGTACCACTATTACTACATCCATCAGGGCTACCGCTACGGCGCGCCGCGCTTGCAGCAGCGCTGGCTCGGGCACGACATCATCAAGACGCCGATGGATTGCTGGGTCTACCAGGAGATCATGTGGGAGACGCGCCCCGATTTCGTGATCGAGCTTGGCGTGATGTTCGGGGGCGCCACGCATTTCTACGCGAGCATTCTCGACCTGATCGGCCATGGCGAGGTGATCGGCATCGACGTCTCGCTCGCCAAGGCGAAGCCGCCGCAGAGCGCGCGCATGCGCTACCTCGAGGGCAGCAGCACGGATCCCGCGATGGTCGAGAAGATCGGCGGGATCACCGCGGGAAAGCGCGTGCTCGTCATCGCCGACTCTGACCACGAAAAGAACCACGTCCTCGCGGAGATTCGCGCCTATGCGCCGATGGTCCACGTCGGCGGCTACTTCGTGGTCGAGGACGCGCTCAACGACGTGATGGGCTACCACCCCGTTCCCAACGAGGGGCCGAAGGCCGCCGCCGAGGCCTTTCTCGCCGAGAACGACGCTTTCGTCGCCGACCGGCGATGGGGGGAACGCTACATCATGACGCTCAATCCCAACGGCTTCCTGCTGCGGGTGAAATGACCATGCGCCATGTGATTTCCGCGCCGCCCACAATCGATGTGGGCCTGCTCGCCGGGCGCCTCGGAGGCTCGAGGATCGTTACCGACCCCACGCGCGCGCTGTGCGAACGCTACGGATACCAGACACTCTACGAGGTGCCCGTCGCGTTGCAGAAGAGCATGCGCCGCGAGCTGATCCGCGCCCACGCCGAGGCGCTGCGGGCCGATCCCGACGCGGTCTGCGACCACAGCGTCTTCGCGTGGATGGCGGACTGGATGCGATGGATCTGGGGCGAGACCACGACGCAGGAATGGGAGTCGGTGCTGGTGGAGGCGCGCCCGGCGTTCGACCGCTCCGATGTGATCCATCACGTGGTCGACGGCCCGCGCGCGGCATACGACGGATATCGCTGGCTCGATTCGCGCAACGCGGCAC
>JADGRS010000231.1 GCA_017880705.1 Burkholderiales bacterium | reverse complement strand
ATGACCGGCTGGCGCATCGGCTATTGCGGCGGCCCGCAGGAGCTCATCGAGGCGATGGAGAACGTGCAGTCCCACAGCACCTCGAACCCGACCTCCATCTCGCAGTACGCCGCCGAGGCCGCGTTGAACGGAGACCAGTCGTGCATCGATCCGATGGTCGCCGCCTTCAAGGAGCGCGCCAAAGTAATTACCGATGGCTTGAACCGCATCCCCGGCGTGAAGTGCCTGATGCCCACCGGGGCGTTCTACTCGTTTCCGGATTGCCGCGAAGCGATCAGGAAGCTGCACGCCGCGGGCAAGATCGCGGCGCCGACGGATCTCGCGCTCTGCGACTATCTGCTCGCGCAGGAGAAAGCGGTCGCCGCGGTTCCGGGCTCCGCCTTCGGCGCGGAGGGCTATCTCAGGATCTCGTTCGCGACCTCGATGGAGAACATCAAGAAAGCGGTCGAGCGGATGGCAAGCGCGATGGCCGAGGCTCCGGTTACGGCGTAGCCGACCACCCGCCGCCCAGCGCGCGCACGAGCTGCACGCTCGCGCGCCGCTGGCGCGTGTCGAGATCCAGCGCGTCGCGCTGCGCCTGCAGTGCCGCCGCCTGCGACGTCACCACTTCCAGGTAGCTCGCGGCTCCATCGCGGTAGCGGCTGGTCGCGAAATCGAGCGAGCGCTGCGCCGCGTCCACGGCGGCCCTCTCCGCCTCGGCTGCGGTCCGGTAGTGATTGAGGAGCGCGAGGTTGTCCTCGACCTGCTGGAATGCGCCGAGCACTACGCTGCGGTAGCTCGCGGCGTTCTCGTCGAGCACTGCCCTCGCCTGCGCCACCTGCGCATCGCGCTTGCCCGCATCGAACACCGTGAGGAGCAGCGTCGGCCCGATCGACCAGAAGAGGTTCGGCGCCGTGATGAGATTCCCGATTCCCGCGTTCTGGTATCCGCCCGCTGCGCTTAATGTGACCGCCGGAAAGTAGGCGGCGCGCGCGACGCCTATCGTCGCGTTCGCGGCCATGACGCGACGCTGCGCCGCCGCGATGTCGGGACGGCGTTGCAATAGCGTCGCGGGCACGCCCGGCGGGATCGCCGGCAGCTTGATCTGCGCGAGCCGGGGCTCGATCGCGAATCGCGAAGGCGACTCGCCGATGAGCGCCGCGATCGCATGCTCGAGAACCGCGCGCTGCGCCACCTGCTGCGCCGCTTGCGAGCGGACGCTCTCGAGCTGCGTTTCCGCGCGGGAGACGTCGAGGCCGGAAGCGATGCCGCCGTCGTGCCGGGAGCGGGTGAGCTCGAGCGCCTTGCCGTAAGCCGTGACCGTCGCGTCGAAGAGCGCGACCTCGCGATCGAGGCCGCGAAGGGCGATGTAGTCGTCGGCAAGCTGCGCCTGCAGGCTGAGTCGCGCGTTCTCGAGATCGGCCTGCGCGGCGGCCTCGGTGGCCACGCCGGCAGCCACCTGGTTGCGGATCCTTCCCCACAGGTCGAACTCGTAGTCCACCTCGGCGCCCAGCGTGACGGAGCTGTAGTTGTCGGGCGACGTGGGGCCGAGCACTCGCAGCGGCTTTTCCTGCGACTGGCGCAGGCGCTGCGCGCTCGCCGAGGCTGTGATGGACGGATAGAAGCCGGAGCGAAGCTGGTCGGTGAATGCCCTTGCCTGCTGGTATCGCGCGAGCGCCGCTGCGAGGTCCGGGCTCCCCGCGACGAGGCGCGACTGCAGCGCGTCGAGCTCCGCGTCGCCGTACAGCGTCCACCACGCCTCGCGCGGAAGCTCGTCGGCGGGAGCAGCGCGCGCCCAGGGCGACTCTTCCTTGTACGCGGGCGCCGCGGGAACATCGGGAATATCGAGGGCCGGCGCGAGCGAGCATCCCCCCAGCACGCTCGCCGCGGCGAGGACCAGCAGCCCCCGTGCCTTACTTCTTCGCATCGGACTTGGCGATCCGCACGATGTCGCCGTCGGCGATTCCATCCGGCGGCGTCTCTATGACGCGATCGTTCGCGGCGATGCCCGAGCCCAGCTCGATCACCTTGCCGAGATCGCGCGAGATGGTCACCCGCTTGAGGAGAACCTTGTCGTCCGCGCCCACCGTGGCGACGCGCAATCCCGACTTGTCGAACAGGAGCGCGCTCGGCGGGATGCTCAATCCGCCCATGGTGCGCGGCTGCTCGAGGCTCACGTTCGCGAAGCTTCCGGGCAGAAGCTCGCCCGCCGCGTTGTCCACGGCGAGCTGGATCAACATGCTTCCGGAGGCGACGTTCACCGCGCCCGAAGACGATTCCACCGTCGCGGAGTAGCTCTTGCCGGGACGCTCCGGAACCGTGAGCTTCGCCTTCGCGCCCACCTTCACGATCGACGCGTAACTCTGCGGCACGCTCACGTAGACGCGAAGCTTGCGCACGTCGGAAACGCTGAAGAGCTCCGGGCCCGTTCCGCTGCCCGCGTTGATGAGCGCGCCCACGTCGGTGTTTCGCGAGGTGACGATGCCGTCGAAGGGCGCGACGATCCGGGTGTAGCCCTTCAACGCCTGCACGCGATCGACGTTGGCTTGCGCGGCGTTCACCAGCGCCTCCTTGGTCGCGGCGTCGCCCGTCTTCTCGTCGGCCTCCTGGCGCGATACGGAATCGGAGCCGAGCATCGATTGCCAGCGCTTCGCCGTCGTTCCCGCGAGCGCCGCGTTGGCCTGCGCGCTCGCGAGGTCCGCCTTCGCCTGCAGCAGCTGCTGGTCGAGGTCCGGCGTCTCGATTTCCGCGAGGAGCTGGCCCGCCTTCACGGGCGTTCCGATGTCGGCCTTCCAGCTTTTCAGATATCCGCTCACCCGCGCGTAGATGGAGGCGCGCGAATACGCCTCGAGCCGGCCGGGAAGCTCGAGCGCGCCGGCATCGCCCGAGTTGCCGGGCGCGATCACCGCGACCGTGGGCACGGACTGCGCCTCCGCGCGCTCGCGAAGCGTCTTGTCGTCCGCCGCGCGCGTGGCGATACCGAAGGCAGCGACACTCGCGGCGATCACGACAAGAACGATTCCCGCGATGCGCAGCGTCCGGCGCGACACGGCGGGCGGGGTGAGGTCATGCGGCATGAAGGTCTCCAAGGGCGGCGCCGGGCGCGGGCTTGCGGCCGTGGCGCGCGTGCACAATGCTGAACACGACGGGCACGAACATGAGGGTCGCGATGGTGGCGAAGACGAGGCCGCCGATCACGGCGCGGCCCAGCGGCGCGTTCTGCTCGCCGCCCTCCCCCAGGCCCAACGCCATCGGCGCCATGCCGATGATCATCGCGAGCGCCGTCATGAGAACGGGGCGGAAGCGCACGAATCCCGCCTCGAGCGCGGCGGCGGCCGAGTCGCCGAGCACGTCGAGGCGCTCGCGCGCGAAGCTGATGACGAGGACGCTGTTGGCGGTCGCGACCCCCATGCACATGATGGCGCCCGTGAGGGCCGGGACCGACAGCGTCGTGTGAGTCGCGAAAAGCATCCACACGATGCCCGCGAGCGCGGCGGGCAGCGCGGTGATGATGACGAAAGGATCGCTCCACGACTGGAAGTTGATGACGATGAGGAAGTAGATGAGCACGATCGCGCCCAGGAGGCCGAAGAGGAGCCCCGAGAACGCGTTGTCCATCGTCTTCACCTGGCCCAGGAGCGCGACGCTGGAGCCCTTCGGCACCTGGCCCGCCGTCTCCGCGATGACGCGCCGGATGTCGCTCGCGACCGCGCCCAGGTCGCGATCCTGCGTCGTCGCGTTGATCTGCACCATCGGCGCGATGTCGTACTGGGTCACGACGGCGTTGGCCGCGCTGCGGTTGAAGGTGGCGAGGCCCCCGAGGACCTGCGACGGGCCGGGGTTGGCGCCGTTGATCGGCAGGTTCGCCAGGGCCGGGAGCGAGTCGAGCTTGTACTGGGGCGTCTGCATCACGATCGCGTAGGAAATGCCGTTGGCCGGGTTGAGCCAGAAGGTCGGCGCGACCTGGCTGCTTCCCGCGAGGTTCACGACGAGGCTGTTGGTCACGTCGCGCGCGGTGATGCCGAGCTCGCCCGCGCGCGTGCGGTTCATGTTCACGTCGAAGACGGGGCTGCGGCGCGATTGCTGGATGCGCGCGTCGGCGACCCCGGGAATGCGGCGGATCGCCTTGAGCAAGTTGTTGGCATAGTCGAAGTTGGCGTCCAGGTTCGCTCCGCGGACCTGCAAGTCGATGGGCGCGGGAGCGCCGAAATTGAGGATCTGGCTCACGATGTCGGCCGGCGGGAACGAGAACACCGTGTCGGGAAACTCCCGCGGCAGGCGCTCGCGCAGCTCGCGCACGTAATCGGCGGTCGGATGGTGATCGCGGGAAAGCGCGATCTGCACGTCGCCGTCCTGCGTGCCCACCACGCCCGTATTGTTGTAGGTGAGGTTGATGCTGCTCGGGGGAAGGCCGATGTTGTCCACGAGCGTCGCGATTTCCTCCGCGGGAATGACGCGGCGGATGGCGGCCTCGATGGCGGCGAAGCGCGACGCCGTCTCCTCGACCCGCGTGCCGACGGGAACCCTCGCGTGCATGAGGATCTGCCCGCCGTCCACGGACGGAAAGAAGTTCCGGCCGAGGAAGGGCACCAGCGCGAACGAGAGGACCACCACCGCGAGGAAGCCGATCACGAAGACGCTCCTCCCGGCCAGCGCCATGGAAAGCAGCTCCCGGTAGGCGCCGCGCACGCGCTCGAAGCGCGCCTCGAATTCGCGCTGGAAACGCACCAGGGGATTCCGCGACGGGGCTTCCTCGCCGTGGGGCGCGTGCTGCTTGAGGAGGAAGAGCGACATCGTCGGCACGAGGGTGCGCGACAGGAGGAACGAGAAGACCATCGCGAACATCACCGCCTCGGCCATGGGCACGAAGAGGTAGCGCGAGACGCCGGTGAGGAAGAACATCGGCACGAACACGATGCAGATGCAAAGCAGCGATACGAAGGCCGGCGTCACGATCTGGCGCGCGCCGTCCATGATGGAAGTCTCCACGTCCTTGCCGTGCTCGAGGTGCCAGTTGATGTTCTCGATGGTGACGGTCGCGTCGTCCACGAGAATGCCGACGGCGAGCGCGAGGCCGCCGAGCGTCATGATGTTGAGCGTCTCGCCGATGAGCGACAGCGCGGTGATGGAACCCAGGACCGACAACGGGATCGACACGGCGATGATCACCGTCGAGCGCCAGCTGCCGAGGAAGAGCAGGATCATGACGCTCGTGAGGAGCGCGGCGATGATGCCCTCGGTCGCGACGCCGTTGATCGCGGCCCGCACGAATATCGACTGGTCGTTGATGGGCGAGACGACGAGCGCGTCGGGAAGCGACGCCTTGATCTCGAGGATCTTCGACTTGATCCCGTCCACGATCGCGAGCGTGGAATTCGTCCCGTTCTTCAGCACCGACAGCACCACGGAGCGGGCGCCGTTCACGTGCACGACGCTGGTCTGGGGCGCGTTGCCGTCGTGGACCTGCGCCACGTCGCGGATGTAGACCGTGGCGCCGTTGACGACCTTGATCGGGAGGTCGCCCAGCTCCTCGATCTTCGAGGGCGCGTTGTTGAGCTGCAGCGTGTACTCCAGGTCGCCCACCTTCTGCGTGCCGACGGGAATGATGAGGTTCTGCGCCGCGAGCGCATTGGCCACGTCCTGCCCCGAGAGGCCGCGCGCCTGCATCGCCGCGGAGTCGAGGTCGATCTGCACCTGGCGCTGCTTGCCGCCGTAGGGGAACGGGATCGCGGCG
>JADGRS010000230.1 GCA_017880705.1 Burkholderiales bacterium | reverse complement strand
AGGGCGTAGACCTGCCCCGTGCGCGTCGGCAGGACCGCGCAGATGGCGGGGCGGTCGATGCCGGGGAGCGTCTTCAGGACGAACTTGGCCGTGCCCATGAGCGCGCCCGTGTTGCCCGCGCTCACGCAGGCGTGCGCGCGGCCCTCCTTCACGAGATCGATGGCGATGCGCATCGACGAATGCTTCTTCTTGCGGATGGCGCTGCGCACATCCTCGTCCATTCCGACGACCTCGGTCGCTTCGACGATGGTGATGCGGGGCTCCCTGTCGGCGTGATGGCGCGCGAGCTCGCGCCGGAGCGGCTCCTTCAATCCGACGAGCAGCAGCTCCATATCGGAATGCGTGGCGAGGAAATCGAGGCAGGCGGGAACCGTGACCGATGGCCCGTGATCCCCTCCCATGGCGTCGACCGCGATGACGGTTTTCATTGCGGCGGTCGCAATGAAGGCCGCGCGTCAGTCCTTGGTCTGGATGACCCTCTTGCCGCGGTAGTAGCCCGACGGCGAGATGTGGTGGCGCAGGTGCGACTCGCCCGTGATGGGCTCGACCGCGACCGGCGGCTTGCTCAGGTGATCGTGCGCCCGGTGCATCCCGCGCTTCGACGCCGACTTCTTGTTCTGTTGAACGGCCATGACTTTCTCCTAAGGTTTTGCAGACATCATTTCGGTCGTTTCTTCAGGCTCGCGAGCGCGGCGAACGGCGACTGTCGCGGATCCTCGCGCTTGCCTGCGAGCTGCGCCTCGTCCAGCCCCGGCTTGCGTGGCACCATGGGCAGCGCGAGGAGCACCGCGTCTTCGACCAGGTCCAGGACATCGATCGGCTCGTCCGCGACCAGGTAATCCTCCGCGTCGCTTTCCTCCTCGATCGGCGGCAACTGCGACTCGTCGTCGACGAGAACCAGCCGGTCATCGATGGAAACCTCGTGCCGGAATGCTTCCAGGGTGGTCTGGCACGTAAGAAAAACGAAGCCTTCGATTATACATGACACTACCTTTCGACGCTGCTTGTCCAGGCGGGCCGTGACGGTGTAATCGAGCTTGGCGTCGCGGTTCGCCAACGATTCCTCGAGCCTCGGAAAATCCTCGAGATCGATCCGGCCTGCGAAGACGATCGGCTTCTCGGAGATACGCTCGGGGTGAATGACGGGATTTTCGACCATGGCAGATATGATAGACTTTAGCTTAACTAAATTCAATAAGAAGCTGATTTGAATGATATTTCATTGGTGCTTGCGTCGGGCTCGCCCTATCGGCGCGAGCTGCTAGCGCGGCTCGCGGTCGCGTTCGAGACATGGTCACCCGAGATCGACGAGCGTGCCCTGGCAAAGGAAAGCCCCCGCGATACCGCCGTTCGCCTCGCCCACGCCAAGGCCGCGGCAGCGCTCGCGCGCTGGCCCGGCGCGATCGTCATCGGCTCCGACCAGGTTGCCGAGGTCGATGGAGCACCGATCGGAAAGCCGGGCACCCTCGACAATGCGCGCCGCCAGTTGCGCCAACTCAGCGGCCGCGCGGTGGCGTTCCACACGGCGCTGTGCGTGCTGAACGGCGCGAGCGGCAAGCGCCATGATCGCCTCGTGACCACCGACGTCGAGTTTCGCGCGCTCTCCGATACCGACATCGAGCGCTACCTCGCCCGGGAGCCCGCGCTCGACTGCGCGGGAAGCGCGAAGAGCGAGGGGCTCGGCATCGCGCTCCTGTCGCGGCTATCGGGAGACGATCCCACCGCGCTAGTGGGCTTGCCCCTGATCGCGCTCGCTGGGATCCTGCGAGCCGAAGGCATCGAGATTCCTTGAGCGCGACGGGGCGCCTCTTCCTGCTGCCGGCGTGGCTTTCCGAAGACACGCCTCCCGAGGACGTGGTCCCCGCGCCGGTGCTCGAGCGCATTCGATCGCTCGATTCGTTCATCGTCGAGAACGCGAAATCGGCGCGCGCGTATCTCGCGGCGTGCGGCCACCGCAAGCCGATGCGCGAGATCGCGATGGCCGAGCTCAACGAGCACACCGCGGCCGCGGACATCGCGGAGCTGCTCGACGGCGTTCTCGCCGGCAGGGACACGGGATTGCTGTCCGAAGCGGGGTTGCCTGCGATCGCGGATCCGGGAGCGCTTCTGGTCGCCGCGGCGCATGGGCGCGGGGTCGCGGTCGTTCCCTGCGTCGGGCCCTCCTCGATCCTGCTCGCCCTCATGGCGAGCGGCCTCGACGGGCAGCGCTTCCGCTTCGTGGGATATCTTCCGGCCGAATCCGCCGCGCGGCGCGAGCGCATCGTGGAGCTCGAGCGTCATTCCGCGAAGCACGCCGAAACCCAGGTCTTCATCGAGACGCCGTACCGCAACGAGCCGCTCCTCGCCGATCTCCTGCTGTCGTGCCGCGGGTCGTCGCGCCTCGCCGTCGCCGCCGAGCTCACTTCACCGCGTGAATGGATCCGCATGAAGACGATCGATGGGTGGCGCAAGGACGCCGCGGTCATCGGCAGGCGGCCGGCCATCTTCCTCCTGCTCGCCTGAGAACGCCGCGGCGGCGGGAAGCCGGGGCCTCTAGCCCTCGACGGCGATGTGATTGATGCGAAGCAGCGGATAGAGCTCCTGGGCCGGGAGCGGCACGGAAAAGAAGAAGCCCTGCCCCACCTGGCAGCCCTTCGAGCGCAGCAGCGCGAGCTGGCCCGCGGTCTCGACTCCTTCGGCGATGGTCTCGAGGTCGAGGCTCCTCGCCATGTTGATGATCGCGACGACGATCGCCGTGTCGTTGGGGTCGATGGTGATGTCGCGCACGAACGATTGGTCGATCTTCAGCTTCTGGATCGGCAGCCGCTTCAGGTACGAAAGGCTCGAGTAGCCGGTGCCGAAATCGTCGATGGCGAGGTGCACGCCCATCTCCGCGAGATTGTTCAGCAGCTGGATCATCCCTTCGGTCTGGCGCATCACCTGGCTCTCGGTGATCTCGAGCTCGAGGCAGTGCCCCGCGAGGCCCGTCTCGGCGAGGACTCGCACCACCATGTCGAGGAAGCCCTTGTCGCTGAACTGCCGCGCCGAAAGGTTGATCGCCATGCGCCGGCTTCCCGCGAGGCCCATTTCCTGCCATTCCTTCGCCTGGCGGCAGCCCTCGCGCAGCACCCACTCGCCGATCTCGTTGATGAGGCCGGTCTCCTCGGCGAGCGGGATGAAGTCGCCCGGCATCACCGTGCCGCTATCCTCGGTCTTCCACCGCACCAGCGCCTCGACCGCGACGATCTCGCCGGTCTGGAGATCGATCTGCGGCTGGTAGTGAAGCACGAAATCCTTCTGCATCACGGCGCGGCGCAGCGCCGACTCGAGCGTCATGCGCCGCTTCACCGCGATGTTCATCTGCGCGGTGAAGTACTGGTAGGTGTTCTTGCCCAGGCCCTTCCCGTGGAACATCGCCGTGTCGGCGTTCTTCATGAGGGTCTGCGCGTCGCGGCCGTCCTCTGGATAGAGGGCGATGCCGACCGAGCCGCTCACGTGCTGCTCGGTGCCGCCGAGCGTGAGCGGCCGGCGCAGCGCGTTCAGGATCTTCTGCGCCACGAAGGAAGCGTTGCGCCCGTCGTCAAGGTTGTCGAGGAGCACGATGAACTCGTCGCCGCCCTGCCGCGCGATGGTGTCCTCGAGGCGCACGCATTCGCTGAGCCGCCGCGACACCTGGCGCAGCAGCTCGTCGCCCACGTCGTGGCCCAGCGTGTCGTTGATGTTCTTGAAGTTGTCGAGGTCGATGAAGAGCACCGCGACCTTGCGCCCGGAGCGCTCGGCGCGCGCGATCGAGCGCGCGAGGCGGTCCTGCAGGAGCCCGCGGTTGGGCAGGCCCGTGAGATTGTCGTGGTAGGCGAGGTGCTGGATGCGCTGCTGGATCACCTTGCGGTCGGTCACGTCTCGCGAGTTCCAGACGATCCCGCGAATGTGCAGGTTGGCGATGCAGTTCGTGCCCAGGGATTCGAAGGTTCGCCAGCCGCCGTCGCGGTGCCGCAGGCGAAACTCCACCGGCTCGGTGAGCTGCCGCGTCTCGAGCATGCGCCTGAACGCCGCCCGCACATGCTCGACATCGTCGCGATGCACGAATTCGAAGACGCTCCTGCCGACCGTGTCCGCGGGATCGAAGCCGAGAAGCTGGCGCAGCGCCCCGCTCTGGTATTGCAGGGTTCCGTCGGCGTCGCACACCGAGATCAGGTCGATGGTGCTTTCCGTGAGCACGCGGAAGCGCGCCTCGCTCGCCTCCAGCGCGCTCTCGGTCTGCTTGTAGCGCGTGACGTCGGTCACCACGCTGATGACGCCCGCCACGTCGCCGCGCTGGTCGACGAAGCTCACCTTGTTGAAGAGCATCTGGTGCGGGGAGCCGTCGGTACCGGGCACGAGGCTCTCGTAGGTCGTGGACGACGGGCGCTCGATGAGCGGGCGGTCGCGCTCCTGGTGCTCGCGCGCGGTCGCCGGATCGAAGAGGTCGAATCCCGTCTTCCCGATCCAGTCGGCGCCGCGGCCGAAGATGTCGCTCCACGCGCGGTTGTAGGCGAGGTAGCGGCCCTCGCGATCCTTGTAGTAGACGGGATTCGGGATCGCGTCGAGCAGCGCGCGCGTGAAATGCAGGTGGCGCTCGAGCTCCGCCGTCGCGCGCCGCGCCTCGCTCACGTCGACGCACGCGACGAGGAGGCCCGTCACGCGATCGGCCTCGTCACGCAGCGGCGCCGCCGCGCCGTGGATCGTGATCATGCTGCCGTCGGCGCGCCGGCGCTCGAGCTCGAGGCCGCTCAGCACCTCGCCGGCGAGCACGCGGTTCCGCAACTCGACCGATTCATCGATCTTCCCTTCGGGAATGAACGGGGGGACGCGACCGATGACGTCCTGCGCGGTGAAGCCGAAGGTGCGTTCCGCGGCGGGATTCCAGAAGGTCACCGCTCCGTCGAGGTCCGACGTATAGATGGCGACGGGGGCATTCTGGACGACGGCGGCAAGGAAGCCGTTCGTCTGGCGAAGCGAGCGGTCCTTCTCGCGCTGCTCGCTCAGGTCGACGATCGCCGAAACGATGTAGCGCGTCTCGTTCGAGGGATCGCGGATCGCGGTGGCGCTCACGCGCACCCAGAGCTGCGTGCCGTCCTTGCGGGTGAGGCGCGTGTCGATCGCTGCGGGCGGATCGCCGCCCTCGCGGATCCTCCGTAGGTGCTCTTCGTCGCCCGCCAGCTCCGAGGCGGGCACGAAGGCGCTATAGGACTGGCCCTCGAGCGCCGAGCGCGGGTAGCCCATCATTTCGCACAGCGCGCGGTTCGCGAAGCGGAAGGTGCCGTCGGTCGACAACACCGCGATTCCCACGGGCGCGCGGTCCAGCGCTTCGCGGACCAGGTCGCCGTCGATGCGCGTGGGCCCCTTCGCGATCGCGCTCATCGTCCCTTATCGGACTCCGATAGCCGAGCGCGTCGCCGAATCGACCGCCGCCCGGCCGAGGCTCGCGCCGAATTGCGTCCCGAGGCGCTCGGAGAGCTGCTCGAAGACGTTGTCCTTCGGAGAATAGTCGACGATCTTCTCGGCCTTGATCACCTCGCGCGCGACATAGTCGAGGCTGCCGAGGCCGTCGGCGAGGCCGAGCTTGATGCTCTGCTCGCCGGTCCAGACGAGGCCCGAGAACATCTCCGGCGTTTCCTTCAGCCGCTTGCCGCGCCCCTCGCGAACGACGGTGATGAACTGCTGGTGGATCTCGCCGATCATCTTCTGGGCCTGCTCGCGCTGCG
>JADGRS010000014.1 GCA_017880705.1 Burkholderiales bacterium | reverse complement strand
GAGGAGGCGATCGAGCTGCTCGCCGCGAAGTCGGGGAAGAAGCCCAAGGCGAAGCCCAAAAGCGCGAAAGCCGGCAAGCCCAAGATGAAACGGGCCGCGTAAGCGTTCGCGCAGCGCCGGCTAAACGTCGAGGTTGGAAACGCGCAACGCGTTCGTCTCGATGAACTGGCGCCGGGGTTCGACCTCGTCGCCCATGAGCGTCGTGAAGATCTCGCCCGCGCTGATCGCGTCCTCGATCTGGACCTTGAGCAGGATGCGTTTGGTGGGATCCATCGTGGTCTCCCACAGCTGCTCGGGATTCATCTCGCCCAGGCCCTTGTAGCGCTGGATCGACATCCCGCCCTTCGCTTCGGAGAGAAGCCAGTCCAGGCCCTCCTTGAAGGAGCGCACCGAGCGAACCGTCTCGCCGCGCTTCACCTGCGCGTCGTCGGCGATGAGGCCGCTCAGCATGCGCGCGGTCTTCGCGATCTGGGCGTAATCCGCGCTTTCCAGGAAAGCATGGTCGATGACCGTCTCGACCTTGTTGCCATGAACGATCTTCTCCAGGCGAAGGCGCCAGCCGTCCGAGGTCGGGTCGCGTTCGATGTGCGCCTTGGGAGGATGCGGAGCGAGTGCGACGTGGAAATCCCTCGCGGCCTGGGCCGCGCCTTCCTTGTCCGCAAGCGAGATGCGCGTCATCGACAGCATGGAACGCAGCACCGTCGGATCCATCGCGATAGAGAGTCTCTCGATGGTCGTTTCGGTGTTGAGGTAGTCGGATGCGTTCTTCTCGAGCGTCTCGCCCGACAGGGGCTCGGCACCGCCGCCGGGGATGAGCACCGCGCTGTGAAGGGCCCTGCGAAGTTGGTGCTGCTTCAGCTCGAGCTCGTCCTTCAGGTAACGCTCCTCCTTGCCGCTCTTCACCTTGTAGAGAGGGGGCTGCGCGACGTAGATATAACCCTTCTCGATGAGCATCGGCATCTGGCGATAGAAGAACGTGAGCAGCAACGTGCGGATGTGGGCGCCATCCACGTCCGCGTCCGTCATGATGATGATGCGGTGGTAGCGCAGTTTGTCGACATTGAACTCCTCGCCTATCCCGGCGCCGAGCGCCGTGATGAGGGTCGCGACTTCCTGGGAGGTGATGATCTTGTCGATGCGCGCGCGCTCGACGTTGAGAATCTTGCCCTTCAGCGGAAGAATCGCTTGGTTCTTGCGATCACGGCCCTGCTTGGCCGAGCCTCCGGCCGAGTCGCCCTCGACAAGATAAAGCTCGCACAACGCAGGATCACGCTCCTGACAATCGGCGAGTTTTCCCGGAAGGCCGATGCCGTCGAACACGCCCTTGCGCCGCGTAAGCTCGCGCGCTTTTCGGGCGGCCTCCCTCGCGCGCGCGGCCTCGACGATCTTGATGCAGATGATCTTCGCGTCGGTGGGTTTTTCCATCAGGAACTCGGTCAGTTTCTGACCGACAACTTCCGAGACCACCGGCTGCACTTCGGAAGAGACGAGCTTATCCTTGGTCTGCGACGAGAACTTCGGCTCGGGAACCTTGACCGACAGCACGCACGTCAGCCCCTCGCGCATGTCGTCGCCGGTCGTCTCGACCTTGGCCTTCTTGGCAATCTCTTCCTTCTCGATGTAGTTATTGATGGTCCGGGTCATCGCGGTGCGAAGGCCCGTCAGGTGGGTGCCTCCATCGCGCTGCGGAATGTTGTTGGTGAACACCTGCACCGACTCGCCATAGGAGTCATTCCATTGCATCGCGACCTCGACCGTGATGCCATCCTTCTCGCCTATCGAATGAAAGATGTTGTTGTGAAGGACCGTCTTCGAGCGATTCATGTACTCGACGAAGCCCTTCACCCCGCCGGCATGAACGAAGCTCTCGCTCTTGCCGGTGCGCTGGTCGATCAGCTCGATCGCGCAGCCGTTGTTCAGGAAGGAGAGTTCCCGCAAGCGCTTCGCGAGGATCTCGTAGTGGAACTCGACATGAACGAAAGTCTCCTTCGACGCGAGAAAATGCACTTCAGTGCCGCGCTTGTCGGTATCCCCCGTGGCTTCCAGCGGCTTCACCGCCACGCCATCGCGGAACTCCATGAAGTGCGCCTTGCCGTTGCGCCAAATGCGCAGCTTCAGCCACTCGGAAAGCGCGTTCACCACGGAGACACCCACGCCGTGCAATCCTCCCGATACCTTGTAGGAGTTCTGGTCGAACTTGCCACCGGCATGAAGCTCTGTCATGACGATCTCGGCTGCCGAGCGCTTCAGGTCGTCGTCATCCTTGATGTCCGTCGGAATGCCGCGACCGTTGTCGACCACGGAGATCGAGTTGTCAGTGTGGATCACCACCTTGATGTCGTCGCAATGACCGGCAAGAGCCTCGTCGATTGCGTTGTCGACGACTTCGAACACCATGTGGTGCAGCCCCGTGCCATCAGACGTGTCCCCGATGTACATCCCGGGGCGCTTGCGCACGGCATCCAGGCCCTTCAGGATCTTGATGCTGCTGGAGTCGTAATCGTCGGCCGTGCTACGGCCGTTACTGCCGAGTTCGGGAAGCGTTGCCATTGAGTTCCTGGGGTGGCTGCGGCCGCGGCCTCAGATACGCATCGGCATCACGACGTACTTGAAGTCGTCGTTGCCGGGCATCTGCACGAGCGCGCTGGAATTCGAGTCGCCCATCGTGAAGGTCACGGTTTCTGAGTCGACGTGGTTCAGAACGTCAAGCAGGTAGGAGATGTTGAAGCCGATGTCGAGCGGATCACCGTCGTACTCCACGGCAAGCCCTTCCTCGGCCTCCTCCTGCTCGTTGTTGGTGCAAATTATCGAGAGAGCATCCTTCGTGAAGACGAGACGCACGCCGCGAATCTTCTCGTTGGAGAGTATCGCCGCGCGGTTGAGCGATTGCGCGAGGGTCGCTCGATCCAACGAAACGCGGTTCTTGTGCGCCGCTGGAATCACCTTCTGGTAGTCGGGAAACTTGCCTTCGACGATCTTGGAGACGATCTCGATGTTTCCGAACGAAAACCGCGCCTGGTTCGAGCCGATCGCCAGGGATACGGGGTCATCCGTGTCCGCCAGTAGCTTGATTAGCTCGAGCACGGTCTTGCGCGGCAGGATCGCCTCGACCGAGCCGTGATCGCTGCCCAGGGATTCGCTCGCGTACGAAAGCCGATGACCGTCAGTTGCAACGACGCGCAAGACATCCTTATCGACCGAAAAGAGAACGCCATTCAGGTAATAGCGAATATCCTGCACAGCCATGGCGAACTGCACCAGCCCCAGCGCATCCTTCAACGCTTTCTGCGGTAGCGTCAGTGTCCTCGACGCGTCCTTCGCCTCGACCATCTTCGGGAAATCGGTGGCGGCCAGCGTCTGCAGGTTGAAGCGGCTCTTGCCAGCGCGAACCGTCATGCGGTTTTCCTTGGCCTCGAGTGTTACCTCGGCATCCTCGGGAAGCGAGCGCAGGATGTCGTAGAGCTTGCGCGCACCGGCGGTAACCGAGCCTTCAGCGGGATTATCGAGATCGGCGTGCGAGGTGATCTGCACCTCGAGATCGGTCGCGAGGAACTCGACCTTCGAGCCCGTTGCCGTGATCAGGACATTCGAAAGAATGGGTAGCGTATGGCGTCGCTCGACGATCCCCGTGACTTGCTGGAGAGGTCCCAACAGCTTGTCGTTTGTCGTTTTGATTTTCAGCATGATCTTTAATTAACTTTATAAAGAAAGAACAGTTAACAGCTAACAGGAGACGCTCCGGAGCGGGATAACTCCAGAATGCCGCAGCCGATCAATGGGTTGACCCTCATTTGAAATGGGGGTGAAAACGCTGCAAAGCAACCGCAGCCTGTGGGCAGTTTCCGGGGAAGCGGCGCATTTCGAAACAGTCCACAGGTTGTTCATGAGTTCCGGCGCCTTCATCCCAACAGTATCTGCTGCAGCTGGGCATAGTCTCGGGCGAACTCCTGGTCGCTCTCGCGAAGCTCGGCCGTCTTCCTGCACGCATGCAGCACCGTCGTATGATCGCGGCCGCCGAAAGCCTCTCCGATTTCAGGCAGGCTTTGCTGCGTGAGCTCCTTCGCAAGAGCCATCGCGACCTGCCGTGGCCGTGCCACGGAGCGGAAGCGCTTCTTCGAATACATCTCCGACACCTTGATCTTGAAGTAGTCGGCCACCGTCTTCTGGATGTTCTCGATCGAAACTTGCCGGTTCAAGACGGCGAGGAGATCCTTGAGGGCCTCGCGCGCCGTGCCCACGGTCACCATCGCGTTGTTGAACCGCGCATAGGCGAGCACGCGCTTCAAGGCGCCTTCGAGCTCGCGCACGTTCGAGCGAATGTGCTTGGCTATGAAAAAAGCGACATTCTCGTCGAGGCGAACGCCGTCGTTCTCCGCTTTCTTGAGAAGGATTGCCACCCGCATCTCGAGCTCCGGCGGCTCGACCGCGACGGTGAGACCCCAGCCGAATCGTGAAATGAGGCGATCCTCGATGCCGGTCATCTCGCGCGGGAAGCAGTCGCTGGTGATCGCAACCTGCTTGTGGGCCTCGAACAGTGCGTTGAACGTATAGAAGAACTCCTCCTGGGAACGCGACTTGCCGACGAAGAACTGGACGTCGTCGATCAGGAAGAGGTCGAGGGACCGGTAATAGCGCTTGAGCGAGTCGAAGCTCTTGTGCTGATAGGCGCGCACGACATCGGCGACGAATTGTTCGGCGTGGATATAGCGAACTTTGGCCTTCGGATTGCGCTTGAGGACCTCAGTGCCGATCGCCTGCAGGAGGTGGGTCTTGCCCAATCCGGTCCCGCCGTAGATGAAGAGCGGGTTATAGGCGGTGCCGGGGTTCTCGGCGACTTGTATCGCGGCGGCTCGAGCGATCTGGTTCGCCTTGCCGTTCACGAAATTGGTGAACGTGAAGCCGGGATTCAGGCGATGTTCCTCGCGCGAGGGGCGCTCCTGCGGGGTCGGCACCGCGACCGGCTCGGGCAGGACGATCTCGTTCTCGGTGGGTTTCTCGTCGAGAACCAGGTTTACCGACAGTCTGCCGCCTGCCACGTGCTCGATGCGTGATTCGATCTTGGGGAGCAGGTTGGTGCGGACCCATTTCAGGACGTGGTGGTTCGGCGCGACCAGCAGGAGCTGGTCGTCCCGGCGTTCGGCCCTGAGGGGCTTGATCCAGGTGTCGTACTGTTGGGCCGGCAACTCCTTCTTGAGTTCGGCGGCGAGCGACGGCCAAAGCGAGTCCATGGGCAAAATTGGGGGCGGTCCGGAACGGGGAACGTGCGGGCGGAAGATCTGAAATTTTATCTGGATCGTGCGCGGTTATCCACAGCCATCTTATCGGCCGAATTCACCGCGGTGATGGATAGTCGGGCGCGAATCCGTTATAATTTCAGGCTTTTCGCCCTAGCGTGTTTTCGAGTTCGGGGGCGGTCAAATTCAGGGGCATTTCTCCAATGAAGCGTACATTCCAGCCTTCCAACACTCACCGGAAGAAGACGCACGGCTTTCGGGTCCGCATGAAAACGGCCAGCGGCCGCGCCGTGATCAACGCGCGCCGCGCCAAGGGCCGCAAGCGCGTCGCCGTCTGACGTCGCGATGCCGCGGAGCGCCCGGAAGGAAGGGTATTCGCGGCGCCATCGCTTCAGCGCGCAAGGATCGTTCGGCGGCGTGCTGCGCGGCTCGCGCAAGATTCGGGGGCGCTTTTCCACGATCCATGCGGTTCCCGCCCGCACCGAAGCCTCATCGCGGCTCGGCATCGCGCTCACGCGCAAGCTCGTGCCGCGCTCGGTCGACAGGAATCGCGTGAAGCGGCTTGTGCGCGAGGCCTTTCGGCGCCATGGCCTGAAGCTCGCAGGCCTCGATTGCGTTGTGATGTTGCGCGAGCGCTTCGATGACGCGAATACGCGTCCGCTTCTTGCCGAAATCCGCGCGCACTTCGACCAACTCGTCCAGAATCGCTCCCGCTAGATGAAATACCTGCTGATCATGGCCATTCGTGGCTACCGATACCTGTTGAGCCCATGGTGGGGCAACCAGTGTCGCTTCGATCCGACCTGTTCCGAATACGCCATTCGGGCAATCGAGGAACATGGGGCGTTTCGCGGAGCGTGGCTTGCGATGCGGCGTCTTTCCAAATGCCACCCGTGGCACCGGGGCGGCTTTGACCCGGTGCCCTGAGAACACGCCCCCATGATGGATACGCAACGCCTCATCGCACTGATCGTCTTCTCCGTCTCCGCGTTCTTCCTGTGGGAGGCCTGGCAGAAGCAGAACGCGCCCAAGCCTGTTACCACGACGAGCACCGTCCCTGCGTTGCCCGCAAGCGCCGCACCGGCGCCGGTTGTCGCCCCTCCTGGCGCGACCGCAGGGGCCCCGACGGTACCCAGCGCCGCCCCGGCCGCGACGACAGGTGAGCCCATAACGGTGAGGACCGATCTTTTCGATATCGAGCTCAATTCGGTGGGCGGCGACATTCATCGCGTCACGATGAGGAAGGTGTACTCGGCGCTTGACCGCTCGCTGCCCCTGACGCTGATGGAGCCGGACGCGAAGCACTACTTCGTGACCCAGTCGGGGCTGCTGGGCGAGGGCTTACCGACCCACAAGACCGAATACGAATCGCCGCAGCGCTCGTATGCGCTCACCGACGGCAAGGACATCGTCGAGGTCAGCCTGAAGGCGCGCGAGGCGAACGGCACCGAAGTGACCAAGCGATACACGTTTCATCGCGGCAGCTACGTGATCGACGTCGCTTACGATGTCGCGAACAGGTCGGACAAGCCGATCGCGCCGTTCGCCTATTTCCAGTTCCTGCGCGACGCGAATCCACCCAGCGAGCAGGCGGCGCAGACGAGCGCGTTCGCGGGCGTGACGACGTTCACGGGCCCTGCGGTCTATACCGATGAAGCGAAATTCCACAAGGTCGACTTCAAGGACATCGCCAAAGGCAGCCAGTCTCACGCGAAGAAGGCGAAGGACGGCTGGATCGGCATCATCCAGCATTACTTCGTGTCCGCGTGGCTTCCGAAGGAAGGCACCGAGCGCGAGTACTTCACCAACAAGGTCGGCGACAACCTCTACACCGCTGGCGTCGTGATCCCGGTCGGCGCCATCGCGCCAGGTGCGAGCGCGTCGGTCGACGTGCCGGTCTACATTGGACCCCAGGAAACCGAAACGCTCGAGAAAGTCGCGCCGGGACTCAAGCTCGCGGTCGATTACGGATGGCTTTACGTCCTCGCCGCGCCGCTCTTCTGGTTTCTGAAGTGGATCCACGGCATCGTCGGCAACTGGGGCTGGTCGATCATCATCCTCACCATCGTCATCAAGCTCGTCTTCTATCCGCTGAACGCCAAGGCGGGTCGGTCGATGGCGCAGATGAAGGTTCTCGGGCCCAAGATGGAGAAGCTGAAGCAGCTCTACGGGGAGGACCGGCAGAAGCTGAACACGGCGATGATGGAGCTCTATCGCACGGAAAAGATCAATCCGCTCGGTGGGTGCCTTCCGATCGTGGTGCAGATCCCGGTCTTCATCGCGCTCTACTGGGTACTTCTCGCCTCGATCGAGCTTCGCCACGCGCCGTGGCTCGGCTGGATCCACGATCTGTCGGCCCCGGATCCTTTTTTCATCCTACCGGTGATCTACGCGATATCCATGTTTGTGCAGACGAGGCTCAATCCGCAGCCGGCCGATCCGGTGCAGGCGAAGGTGATGCTCATGATGCCGATCATGTTCAGCGTCTTCTTCCTGTTCTTTCCCGCGGGGCTGGTGCTTTACTGGGTCTGCCAGAACCTGCTGTCGATCCTGCAGCAGTGGCACATCAACAAGACGCTCGCGGCCGAGGCGAAGGCGAAAGCCCGGCGCTGAAGCCGCGCGGCGAGACGATCGCCGCGATCGCCACGCCTCCAGGGCGAGGCGGCATTGGCGTCGTGCGCGTCTCGGGCAGCCTGGCGCGCTCGATCGCCAAGGCGATCACGGGCGTGGAGCTCGCGCCGCGTCATGCGACGGTGGCGAACTTCCGATCCGGCGACGGCAGCGTGATCGACCGGGGGATCGCCCTCGCCTTCGCTGCGCCCCATTCGTACACGGGCGAGGACGTCCTTGAGCTGCAGGGACACGGGGGAGCCGTGGTGATGCAGCAACTCCTTCAGCGATGCGTTGAGCTTGGCGCACGGCTTGCGCAGCCCGGCGAGTTCACCCAGCGCGCCTTTCTCAACGACCGTCTCGATCTGGCGCAGGCCGAGAGCGTTGCCGACCTGATCGATGCTTCGAGCGTCGAGGCGGCGCGCAGCGCGGCTCGCTCGCTCGCAGGGGATTTCTCGCGGCGCGTGCACGCGCTGGTCGACAGGTTGATTCGCCTGCGCATGCACGTCGAGGCGTGCATCGATTTCCCCGAGGAGGAAATCGATCCGGCGGATCGCAACGCGCAGCGGGAACAACTGGGAGCGATTCACCTCGAACTCGAAGAGCTGCTCTCGGAAGCGCGACAGGGGGCCGTCTTGCGTGACGGGCTCACCGTAGTCCTCATCGGCCGCCCGAACGTGGGCAAGTCCAGCCTCCTCAATCGCCTTGCAGGCGACGACGTCGCGATCGTGACTCCGATCGCGGGCACGACACGGGATCACGTGCGCGCTACGGTCAGCTTGGGCGGTGTGCCTGTCCACCTCATCGACACCGCGGGACTACGCGTCGCGGGCGACGAGATCGAGCGCATCGGGATCGAGAGAACCTGGGCCGCGATCGAATCCGCGGGAGCGGCGCTCTACATCACTGACGTCAACACTGCGGACGATGGAGACGAACGCGCGCACCTTGCGCGCATGCCTAGCGCCATGCCGTTCCTGCGCGTCATGAACAAGGTCGATCTCACACAGGACCCTGCCGGCGTCGATTGCGAAGGGTCGAATCTGATCCGCGTCTCGGCGAAATCCGGGGCAGGCATCGATGCGCTCCGGAGTTGGCTTCTCGAGACGGCGGGGTGGAAGCCCCATGGCGAGGGTCTCTTCATGGCACGCGCGCGTCATCTCGCCGCCCTCCATGAGTCACGCGAGCACTTACTATCGGCTGCCGCAATAGATCAACCCTTTGAATTGATGGCAGAAGAACTGAAACTTGGCCAGCAAAGACTTTCGCAAATCACGGGCGAATTCGCGGCCGATGACCTGCTCGGCGAGATCTTCTCGCGCTTCTGCATCGGAAAATGAGGTTCCACGTGGAACGTGCATATCGGCGCTCCATCACGTGTTCCACGTGGAACGACGGGGCCGACCGCTGCATTTACCGTAGAATTCCGCTTGTTCCATGCCCGCCGTCTCCGCACCGCAAGCCCTGAGCCGATGAATTTTCCGGATCGTTTCGACGTCATCGTGGTCGGCGGTGGTCACGCCGGCACGGAGGCTGCACTCGCCGCCGCCCGCCTGGGTGCACGAACCCTCCTGCTAACCCATGCGCTCGAAACTCTGGGCCAGATGTCGTGCAACCCTTCGATCGGAGGGATCGGCAAGGGTCATCTGGTGCGCGAGATCGACGCCTTGGGCGGCGCGATGGCCATTGCAACCGACGAAGCGGGAATCCAGTTCAGGACGCTCAATGCGAGCAAGGGACCCGCTGTTCGCGCAACGCGCGCACAGGCGGATCGGGTGCTCTACCGGGCCGCGATCCGGCGGCGCCTCGAGTCGCAGCCCAACCTGTGGCTCTTCCAGTCCGCTGTCGACGACTTGATCGTCGAAGGCGATCACGTCAAGGGCGCCGTCACGGCCGCGGGGATGCGTTTCCGCTCGGCAACCGTGGTCCTGACGGCGGGCACGTTCCTCGGCGGCCTCGTCCATGTCGGACTGTCACGCCACCAGGCAGGTCGGGCGGGCGATCCCGCGTCAATTTCCCTTGCTGTACGCCTGCGGGAGCTCGAGCTCCCGGCAGGCCGACTCAAGACCGGAACGCCCCCGCGCATCGATGGACGCACCATCGATTTTTCCAAGCTGTTGGAGCAGCCGGGCGATCGCCCCGAGCCCGTCTTTTCCTTCCTCGGCGCGCGGGGTCTTCATCCGCGCCAGCTGAGCTGCTGGATCACGCACACCAACGAGCGGACCCACGACATCATCCGAGGGGGTCTCGATCGTTCTCCCATGTTCACCGGCGTTATCGAGGGTGTGGGCCCACGGTATTGCCCCTCCATCGAGGACAAGATTCATCGCTTCGCGGGAAAGGCGTCGCACCAGATCTTTCTCGAGCCCGAGGGCCTCGAAACCTACGAGTTCTACCCGAACGGGATCTCGACCAGCTTGCCATTCGACGTCCAGCAGGAACTCGTGCATTCGATCCCGGGGCTCGAGCGGGCCCACATCCTGCGGCCGGGGTACGCGATCGAATACGACTACTTCGACCCCCGCGCACTCAAGTCCACGCTCGAAACGAAAGCGATCGGCGCCCTCTTCTTCGCGGGGCAGATCAACGGCACCACTGGGTACGAGGAGGCCGCGGCTCAAGGATTGCTCGCCGGCGCCAACGCCGCGCTTCTGGCACGTGGCGACCCCGGCTGGTGCCCACGCCGCGACGAAGCCTACCTCGGTGTGCTGGTGGACGATCTGATCACGCGAGGCGTTTCTGAGCCCTATCGCATGTTCACCAGCCGCGCCGAGTATCGCCTCCAACTGCGGGAGGACAACGCCGATCTTCGGCTTACCGAAACCGGCCGCAGGCTCGGCCTGGTGGACGATATGCGCTGGAGCCAATTTTCGAGGAAGCGCGACGCCATCGAGAAGGAAACCTCGCGGCTCAAGGCAACCTGGGCCCGGCCATCCAATATTTCAGAGCAAAATCAACTAGATATCCTTGGACAGCGCATGGAACGGGAGTATTCCTTGTTCGACCTGTTGCGACGGCCGGCGGTCTCCTTCGAGGGGCTGCGGCCCTGGATGGACGCCGGGGCGGCGCCGCCCGATTCCGATGTCGCGGAGCAGGTCGAGATCGCGGCGAAGTACGCTGGCTACATCGAGCGGCAGCGCGACGAGGTCGAGCGGCAGGCCGCGCAAGATGGGTTGCGCATCCCCGCCGGCATGGACTATCTCGAGTGCCGGGGATTGTCGAAGGAGGTGCAGCAGAAGCTCGCCCAGCACCGTCCCGAGACCGTCGGTCAGGCCGCGCGCATACAAGGCGTCACGCCAGCTGCGATATCGCTGCTTCTCGTGCACCTGAAGCGCCGCGCGCTCATCCTCGAGACCGAAGAGAAGAGCGCATGAGCCTTGCCGTTGCGATCGCCGACGGGCTCGCGGCAATGGCGATCGACTTGCCCGCCGCCGCGCGCGCGCGGCTCGAGCAGCACCTGCAGCTCATCGCGAAATGGAATCGCGTTCACAACCTCACGGCGGTCCGGGAGACCGAGCAGATGGTGATCCTGCATCTCCTCGACAGCCTCTCCGTGCTGCCCCATCTCGAGGGCGCGCGCACCGTTCTGGACGTGGGAACGGGCCCGGGGCTTCCGGGGATTCCCATCGCGATCGCGATGCCCGACAGCCACGTGACGCTCCTCGATTCTAGCCACAAGAAATGCACATTCCTCCAGCAGGCGAAGACCGAGCTCGGCCTCGCCAATGTCGAGGTCGTTTGCGATCGGGTGGAGAACTGGAAGCCTCGTGAGAAATTCGAAGCCGTGGTATCGCGCGCGTTTTCCGATCTCGGCGATTTCGTCGCGCAGGCGCAGCACCTCGTCGCCCCCGGCGGCCGGCTCATCGCGATGAAGGGCGTCTACCCCTTCGATGAGATCGCACGCGTGCCGGTTACTCACCGTGTCGCGAAGGTGCTCGAGTTGCACGTCCCTCGCCTGGACGCCAAGCGCCATCTCGTCTTCGTCGAGGCCGCGTGATGGCGCGCATCTTCGTGATCGCCAACCAGAAGGGCGGCGTCGGCAAGACCTCGGTGGCGGTGAACCTTGCCGCAAGCCTCGCGCATTACGGCCGCCGCGCGCTCCTCATCGACCTGGATCCGCAGGGCAACGCGACCACGGGCAGCGGCGTGGACAAGAGCGCGTGCGACAAGACCGTCTACGGAGTCCTGCTGGGCGAGCATAGCTTGCGCGACGCCGTGCGGCATTGCGAGGGCGGCTACGACATCGTCCCCTCAAACCGCGAGCTCGCGGGGGCCGAGGTCGAGCTGATCGCGATGGAGCGCCGCGAATATCGCCTGCGCGAAGCGCTCGATGGCGCCACGGGCGGCTACGACTTCGTGGTGATCGATTGCCCGCCCGCGCTCAACATGCTCACGGTGAACGGGTTCACCGCGGCCGATGCCGTCATCATCCCGATGCAGTGCGAGTATTACGCGCTCGAGGGCCTTTCCGACCTCGTCGGCACGCTTCGCAAGGTGAAGCAGAACCTGAATCCGCGAATCGAGATCGAGGCCCTCGTGCGCACGATGTACGACCCGCGCAGCACCCTCACCGTGCAGGTCTCCGAGGAGCTGAAGCGCCATTACGGCGAGAAGGTCTTCGATACCGTGATCCCGCGCAACATCCGCATCGCCGAGGCTCCCTCGTTCGGCAAGCCCGTGCTGCTGCACGACCCCCTGTCGAAGGGCGCGCTCGCGCATCTGCAATTCGCGCGCGAGCTTCTGGCGCGCAACGGCTTCGAAGTCGCGGAGGCGGCATGACCACCCGGCACAAGGGCCTCGGCCGCGGCCTCGACGCGCTTCTCGGCGGGGCGCCACGCACTCGCGGCGAGGAGGAGCTCTCCCAGCTTCCCATAGGCGTGCTGCGTCCCGGCAAGTACCAGCCGCGCACCCGGATGGATGAAGTCTCGCTCGCCGAGCTCGCCGATTCGATTCGCTCCCGCGGCGTGATACAGCCGATCGTGGTCCGGCCCATCGGCGACTCGCAGTACGAGATCCTCGCCGGCGAGCGCCGCTGGCGCGCGGCGCGCATCGCGAATCTCGAGCGCATTCCGGCGTTGATTCGCGAAGTCCCCGACGAGGCCGCGCTGGGAATCGGCCTGATCGAGAACATCCAGCGCGAGGACCTCAATCCCATCGAGGAGGCCTCGGGGCTGAAGCGCCTCATCGAGGAGTTCCAGCTCACCCACGAGGAGGTCGCGCGCGCGATCGGACGCTCGCGCGCCGGCGTGACGAATCTGCTGCGCCTGCTCGAGCTCGCGCCGGCGGTCCAGGCGATGGTGCAGGACGGCGCGATCGACATGGGGCACGCGCGGGCCTTGCTCGCGTTGTCGAGGACGCGGCAGATCGAGATCGCGCGCGAGATCGCCGAAAAAGGATTGTCGGTTCGCGAGACCGAGCGCCTCGTCCAGGACGCTCATGCCCCCCGCAAGATCGCCGCGCCGGCCGCGGCGGTGAAGCTCGATCCCGACACGCGACGCCTGCAGGAGGAGCTCTCGGAGAGGCTCGGCGCGATGGTGCGCCTCAAGCCGCGCCAGGGCGGCAAGGGCTCGATCGTCATCGACTACGCGAGCCTGGACGAGCTCGAGGGATTGCTCGGAAGACTGAAGCGCGCGTGAGGCCGATGTTGCACCGCGACAACTTTTGACGCTGAGTAGCCGCCCTCGCTATAATTGAGCGGTTTTGCTTCATGGGCATTCATCGTGTTCGACAACAGGGTGGGCGTCTTCAAACCCCCGATGAGGCCCATCCGCATCGTTCTGCGGTGGCAGCTTGCCGTCACGGCGGTCTCGGCGGCGGTGGGAATGATCTTCTGGGGTCCTGACGGCGCGGCATCCGCGGCCCTCGGGGGACTGATCAACGTCGCCGCGGGGTGGGTGTACGGCTGGCGAGTGTCGCAGGGTGAGGCAAAGTCGGCAGGGGAGGCGCTGCGGACGATGTTCAGGGCGGAGGCGATGAAGGTCTTCCTAATCTTCGTCGGGCTCTGGGTGGTGCTCCAGAACTACAGGGACATCGTGCACGTCGCGTTCTTCGCGAGCTTCGTGATCACGATAGGGGTGTTCGCCGCCGCCATCGCGGTGCGCGACACAGAAGAAGAAAACGCGCCCCGGGGCTCCCGGGATGAATGACCGGAAGATTCGTCAATGGCCGCAGAGCACCTGACCCCTTCGGAATACATCGGGCATCACCTGACGTTCTTCGAGAAGTCCATCGGCGACGGCGGCTTCTGGACACTGAATCTCGACACGATCATCGTTTCCGGCATTCTCGGTTTCGTGAGCCTCGGCTTTTTCTGGTGGATCGCGAAGTCCGCGACCAGCGGCGTTCCTTCGAAGCGCCAGGCCTTCGCCGAGATCTGCTTCGATTTCATCGATGGACAGGTGAAGGGCATCTTCCACGGCGACCGTAACAAGTTCGTGGCCCCCCTGGCCTTCACGGTGGGCGTCTGGGTCCTTCTCATGAACGCCATGGATTTCCTGCCGGTCGACTGGATGTCGAAGGTCCTGCCCGAGCACGGCTTCAGGATCGTGCCGACCGCGGACGTGAATACCACCTTCGCCCTCGCCTTGACGGTCTGGGCGCTGATGATCGGATTCGCAGTGAAGGAAAAGGGCGTGGGCGGGTTCATCCATGAGCTCTTCTGCGCGCCGTTCGGCTCGAATCCGCTGCTGTGGCCGCTCAATTTCCTCTTCAACCTCATCGAGTACATCTCGAAGCCGCTGTCCCACTCGCTGCGGCTTTTCGGCAACATGTACGCGGGCGAGATCATCTTCCTTCTGCTCTGGATGATGGCCGCCGTGGGATTGGTCGGCTCGTTCTTCGCGATCATCTTCAGTTTCGGCTGGGCTATCTTCCACGTCCTGATCGTCGCCCTGCAGGCGTACATCTTCATGATGCTCACCGTCGTGTACATCCAGATGGCGCACGAGAGCCACTGATAGCCGCGCCCCGCCTCACTTCACCTCAAGACTTCACCGAAAGGAAAATCAAAATGGACAAACTTCAGATGATTGCCATGATCCAGGCCTCTACCGGCATCGGCATCGGCCTCATGATCGGCCTGGGAGCGCTCGGCGCGTGCGTCGGCGTAGGCATCATGTGCAGTCGCTTCCTCGAGGGCGCCGCGCGCCAGCCTGAGCTCATGCCGCAACTGCAGGCGAAGGTGTTCCTGCTGCTCGGCCTCATCGACGCGTCGTTCATCATCGGCGTGGGCCTCGCGATGTTCTTCGCGTTCGCCAACCCGCTGCTCAACCGCTTCATCTGACAACGCCGGGCAATCCCGAGAGGGACGCTTCATGAATCCCAATTTGACGCTGGTCGCCCAGTTCATCGAGTTCTCGCTCTTCATCTGGTTCACGGCGAGGTACATCTGGCCGTGGCTGATGCGCAAGATCGAGGAGCGGCAGAAGCTCATCGCCGACGGCCTCGCCGAGGCCGAGCGTGGCCGCTCCTCGCTCGCCGACGCCCAGAAGCAGACCGAGGTCCTCCTGCGTGACGCGCGCGCTCGCGCCCAGGAGATCGTGGTCTCCGCCGAGAAATCCGCTTCGCAACGCGTCGAGGAATCGAAAGCCCAGGCCAAGGCCGAAGGCGAGCGCCTGGTGGCCGCGGCGAAGGCACAGATCGAGCAGGAAGTGCAGTCGGCCAAGCAGCAGCTTCGCGAGCAGGTGGCGACCCTCGCCGTAAGCGGCGCGGAGAAGATCCTCCGTCGCGAGGTCGACGCGAAGTCCCACGCCGACATGCTGAATCAATTGAAGGCGCAGCTTTAGAGACATGGCCGAGATCGCAACCGTCGCGCGACCCTACGCCGAAGCGCTTTTCCGCTCGGCGATCGAGAAGAGCGCGCTTGCCCCCGTCGGCGACAGCATCGCGCTTCTCGCGTCGATCGCGCACGACGGCCAGATGCATTCGATCCTGCTCAACCCGAAGGTGAGCGCTTCGCAGAAGAAGGAGATCTTCGACGCTGCCGCCGGCGGCAGGCTCGACGATCTCACGAGGCGCCTCCTCGCCGTTCTCGTCGACAACCATCGCGAGGCGCTGATCGGCTCCATCGCCGAGCAGTTCGACGAGCTGAAGAACGAGCATGAAAAGATCCTGCGTGCGCGCATCACCAGCGCGCAGCCCCTGAGCGACCCGCAGCGCGACGAGATCGTCGCCGCGCTCGAGCGCCGCTACGGCAAGAAAGTCGAAGCCGACCTCGACGTCGATCCCGAGCTGCTGGGCGGGGCGCGCGTGCAGGTCGGAGATCAAGTCATCCACGCCTCCGTGCGGGACGCCCTGGCCCAGATGGCCGCGGCCCTCACGCGCTAGGCACTAGGAGCAACACATGCAGATCAATCCTTCCGAAATCAGCGAGCTCATCAAGTCGAAGATCCAGAACCTCCAGGTCGCCGCCGAGAAGCGCACCGAGGGGACCGTGATCTCCGTGACCGACGGCATCTGCCGCGTTCACGGCCTTGCCGACGTGATGCAGGGCGAGATGCTGGAATTTCCGCGCAACACCTTCGGCCTCGCGCTGAACCTCGAGCGCGATTCGGTCGGCGCGGTGGTGCTGGGCGCGTACGAGCACATCTCGGAAGGCGACACGGTCAAGGCGACCGGGCGCATTCTCGAAGTGCCCGTCGGCCGGGAGCTCATCGGACGGGTGGTCAACTCGCTCGGCCTGCCGATCGACGGCAAGGGCCCGATCAACGCCAAGATGACCGAGCCCATCGAGAAGGTCGCCCCGGGAGTGATCGCGCGCAAATCGGTTTCGCAGCCGGTGCAGACGGGACTCAAGTCCATCGACGCCATGGTGCCGGTCGGCCGCGGCCAGCGCGAGCTCATCATCGGCGACCGCCAGACGGGCAAGACCGCGGTCGCCGTCGACGCGATCATCAACCAGAAGGGCAAGGACCTCATCTGCGTCTACGTCGCCATCGGGCAGAAGGCCTCGACGATCGCGAACGTGGTACGCAAGCTCGAGGAGTTCGGCGCGATGGCGTACACGATCGTCGTTGCCGCGTCGGCATCCGACCCGGCCGCGATGCAGTACATCGCGCCGTATGCGGGATGCACCATGGGCGAGTACTTCCGCGATCGCGGGCAAGACGCCCTCATCATCTACGACGATTTGACCAAGCAGGCGTGGGCCTATCGCCAGATCTCGCTCCTGCTGCGCCGCCCGCCGGGCCGCGAAGCCTACCCTGGCGACGTGTTCTACCTGCATAGCCGCCTGCTCGAGCGCGCCGCGCGCGTGAACGAGGAGTACGTCGAGAAATTCACCAAGGGCGCCGTCAAGGGCAAGACGGGCTCGCTCACCGCGCTTCCCGTCATCGAGACCCAGGCCGGCGACGTGTCCGCGTTCGTGCCGACCAACGTGATCTCGATCACCGACGGCCAGATCTTCCTCGAGACCGACCTCTTCAACGCCGGCATCCGTCCCGCGATCAACGCGGGCATTTCGGTGTCGCGCGTAGGCGGCGCCGCTCAGACGAAGGTGATCAAGAAGCTGGGCGGCGGCGTGCGCCTCGCGCTCGCCCAGTACCGTGAGCTCGCTGCGTTCGCGCAATTCGCCTCCGACCTCGACGAGGCCACGAGGAAGCAGCTCGAGCGCGGTCGCATGGTGACCGAGCTCATGAAGCAGCCGCAGTACCAGCCGCTTCAGGTCTGGGAGATGGCGCTGGTGCTGTTCGCGGTGAACAACGGCTACTACGACGACGTCGACGTGAAGAAGGCCCTTGCCGCGGAGCGCGCCATGCGCGACTACGTGAAGGGCAAGTACGGCGAGCTGATCGACCGGATCGAGTCCACCAAGGACCTGACGAAGGACGACGAGGGCAAGCTGCACGAGGCGATCAAGGACTTCAAGAAAAATGGGGCGTACTGATCTTCGATCATCGGGG
>JADGRS010000229.1 GCA_017880705.1 Burkholderiales bacterium | reverse complement strand
GAAGACACGCCAGTGGCGATGGTGCGCTTCGGGACCGGCCTTTATCCCGGCGCCCACGTCGACGAGGTGTTCAACGCGGTCTACGTGCCGGTGTGCCGTCCGCGCCTGTTGAGAGGGGAGCACCCCCTTCGCAGGCCCCAGGACTTGCGTTACCACACGCTCCTGCACGACGACACCGTGCTCGAGGAGGGCGCGCGCCCGAGCTGGAACGATTGGCTGCAGTCGGTCGGCGTGACCGACATCGACGCCACGCGCGGCCCGCATTTCAGCGACGCCGCCCTCGCCCTGGACGCGGCGATCGAGGGCATGGGCGTCACGCTCGCCATGAAGCCACTGCTGCGGAGCGAGATCGAGGCGAAGCGCCTCGCGGTTCCCTTCGACATCACCGCGCAAACGAGCTACTCGTACTATCTCGTGACGCCCGAGGCGAGCACCGAGAATCGCGCCGTGGCCTCGTTCAGGAAATGGCTGCTCGAGGAGGCTGCCGTGGAGCGCAGGTGATCACAGCCAGCGGGTGCGGCGGAACTTGACCCAGAGGAAGGTATCGAGGCCCACCATGAGCGCGATCGCGAGGGGATAGCCCCACTCCCAGCTGAGCTCGGGCATGTTCTTGAAGTTCATGCCGTACACGCCCGCGATCATCGTGGGCACCGCGACCAGCGCGGCGTACGCGGCGAGGCGCTTGGTGACCTCGTTCTCCGAAAGCGAGATCATCGAGAGGTTCACCTGCATCGCGATCGTCACCATGTCGCGCAGCCCGTCGAGCTGCTGGCTCACGCGCAGCAGGTGGTCGTAGACGTCGCGGAAGTACTCCTGCGTGCCCACGCATACCTGCGGCACGCGCCCGCCGTAGAGCTTGTGCACGGCCTCGATGAGCGGCTCGACCGCGTGGCGCACGATCATGCCCTTGTGCTTCAGCTCGTAAAGGTCCTTGATGTTGGCGCGCGCCGACGCCCCGGCGACGCCTTCGAAGATGCGCTCCTCGATCTTCTCCAGCTCGACCTCGAGCGCGTCCACGACCGGGAAGTAGCGGTCGACGATGTTGTCCATCAGGGCGTAGAGCACGAAGCCCGAGCCGTGGGCGAGGAGCTCGGGCTCGCTCTCGGCGCGCGCGCGCACCTCGACGAAGCCGTGCTCGGTGTGGTGGCGCACCGTGAGGATGTAGTTCTTCCCGACGAAGATGTCGATCTCGCCGACGACGAGCTCGCTGCCCTTCAGCTCGACCACCTGCAGCACCGCGAAGAGCGAGTTGCCGTACTCCTCGATCTTCGGGCGCTGGTGGCCGTGGCGCGCGTCCTCGACCGCGAGCGGATGAAGGTCGAACTCGCTGGCCATCTCCTCGAGCTCTTCCTCGGTCGGCTCCTTGAGGGCGACCCACACGAAGCAGTCGGGCCGCTTGACGTACTCGCTGATCGCTTCCTTCGGGATGTCGCCGAGCTTGGTGCCGTTCTGGTAGGCGCAGCAGTTGACCAGCATGGATCCCCCCTCGAGCAATTCTTGTTGTGCGGTCCGCGCGGCGCGCAACCCGCTCACCACGCGGCCTCGGCCTGCATCGTCACCGCGCCCGCATCGTCGCGAGTCCAGAGCGTTGCCCCGCGCCCCTTTTCATCCGGCAAGCCGCAGGTCGCGAAGTCGGCGGTGTCGAAGAGCGGCTTCAACGCGCGAAAGCTGAACGTTCGCAATCGCAGCTGCGCCACGTTGCGCCGAAGCAGGTCGACGAGGAGCGTCGCGGTGAGCGGCCCATGCACGACCAGTCCCGGATAACCCTCGACCTTGGTCGCGTAGGGGTAATCGTAATGGATGCGGTGGCTGTTGAATGTGACAGCCGAGTAGCGAAAGAGAAGCACCGGGTCCGGCTGGATCTGGCGTCGCCATTGCTCGCCGGAAGGCGCGGGCGTGTCCTTCGCCTTCAGCGCGGCCTCGCCGCGATAGACGATGTCGTGCTCGTCGGTGAGGACGGGGCCCTGCGCATCGCTCACCTCGTGCCGCACGGTGACGAAGACGAGCGGGCCGCTGCGGCCCTCCTTCATCGTCACGTCCTTGATCGTCGAGACCCGCGAAGCGTCGGAGCCGACCGTGAGGGGACGGATGAACTCGAGGCGGCTTCCCGCCCACATGCGGCGCGGCAGCGGGACCGGCGGCAGGAAGTCGCCCTTCAGGGCGTGCCCGTCGGGGCCGGCCTCCGATTGCCGGTACGCGGGGAGGAAATAGAGCCAGTGCGCGAGGGGAGGGGCCGCATCGCCCGCGCGGGGCGGCGCATCGTCGCGATCGAGGAGCGCGGAGAGCGCGACGAGGGGCGCGGCACCGATCGCATCGCGGCGCGTCTCGCTGCGCCCGATCCAGCCGCGCAGACGCTCGAGGTCCGCCGTCACTCCCACGCGCCTCCCATCGCGCGGATGAGCGCCACGGTCGCGGCGAGCCGGCGCCCGAGGAGCGTCACCGTCGTGCGCTCCTCGTTCAGCTGCGTGGCCTGCACCTGCACGACGTTGAGAAAGCTCACGGTGCCCGCCTTGTACTGGTTCACCGTGAGCGCGACGCTCTCGCGAGCGGCGCGCACCGCCTCCTGCTCGACCTTCGTTTCCTCCGCGATCCAGTGGACCGCGGCGAGGTTGTCCTCGACGTCCTGGAAAGCGGTGAGCACCGTCTCGCGGTAGTTGGCGACCGTCTCGTCATGGGCCGCGCGCGCCGAAGCGACGGCGGCGCTGCGCCCCCCGAAATCGAGGATCGTCCCCGCGAGCCCCGCGCCGACGGACCAGAGGCGGTTCGGCGCCGTGAAGAGATGGGCGAACGAGTTCCCCGCGAAGCCCACGCTGCCGGTGAGGCTGAGGGCGGGGAAATAGGCGGCCTCGGCGACGCCGATCTGCGCGTTGGCCGCGGCCACGCGGCGCTCGGCGGCCGCGATGTCGGGGCGCCGCTCGAGGAGGGTGGAGGGCACGGCTGGGGGCACCTCGGGAATGCGCGCATCGAGCTTCGCCTGCGCGAGCGAGAAATTCGCCGGCGCCTTGCCGACCAGGGTCGCGATCGCGTGCTCGAGGGTTGCCCGGGTCGAGCGCAGGTCGATCGCCTGTGCCTGGGTGCTCAGCAACTGCGCCTGGGCCTGCACGACGTCGACTTTTCCGGCCACGCCCGCCCGATAGCGGTTCTGCGTCACGTCGTACGAGGACTGGAACGCCTTGACCGTGTCGTCGAGGAGATCGCGCGTGACGTCGGTCACGCGCAGCTGGAAATAGTTCGTGGCGAGCTCGGCCCGGATCGAGAGCTTCGCCGCCTCGAGGTCCGCGGCGCTCGCCTGCTCTCCCGCGCGCGCGGCTTCGACGAGGCGCCGGATGCGTCCCCACAGGTCGATCTCCCAGCGTGCGTCGAGGCCGGCCGTGTAGCTCGTGCGGCTGCTGCCGCCAATGGAGACGTTGCCATTGGCGTCCACCTGGGTCGATCCCGCGCGGCTTCGCGTCGCTCCGGCGCTGCCGCCGATCGTCGGAAAGAAGCCGGCGCGCGCGGACTGCACCGAGGCACGTGCCTGGCGGTAGCGCGCCTCCGCCGCGGCGAGCGTCTGGTTCGAGACCTCCACTTGCTCCTCGAGGCCGTTCAGCACGGGATCGTTGAACGCTTCCCACCACTTGCCCTTGGGCGACGCGTCCTTCGGCTGCGCGACCACCCAATCGCCGGCTTCCCTCCATTGCGCCGGAACTTCCACCGGCGGCTTCGAGTAGTTCGGGCCGATGGCGCATCCGCCGAGCGTGACGACAAGAGCAACGGCAAATGCATCCGCCGATAAACGCCGATGAACGCCGTAACCCCGCAAGCGCGAAACGTCCCTTGGAGACCTCGAACAGTGCTTGTTCAAGATCGAAGTCCCGAATGTGGTTTTGCGGCGTTCATCGGCGTTTATCGGCGGATTCAAGGCTCAGTCTCCAGCCTGCGCAGCGAGATCGACGGAAGGCGAGCGGCGTTTGCCGCGCGCCCAGAGGCGGAAGCGATCGAGGTAGAGATAGATCACGGGAGTCGTGTAGAGCGTGAGGAGCTGGCTCACGAGCAGGCCGCCCACGATCGAGATGCCGAGCGGCCGGCGCAGCTCCGCGCCGTCGCCCATGCCCAGCGCGAGCGGAATCGCGCCGAGCATCGCGGCCATGGTGGTCATCATGATCGGCCTGAAGCGCAACAGCGCGGCTTCGTAGATCGCGTCCTTCGGATCGCGCTTGCCCTTGCGCTCGGTCTCGAGCGCGAAGTCGATCATGAGGATCGCGTTCTTCTTCACGATGCCGATGAGGAGGATCACGCCGATGAGCGCGATGAGGGAGAACTCCACATTGAAGAGCCTCAGCGCGAGGAGCGCCCCCACGCCGGCGGAGGGCAGCGTCGAGAGAATTGTTATCGGGTGCACCACGCTCTCGTAGAGGATGCCGAGCACGATGTAGACGGTGAGGAGCGCCGCGATGATGAGGTACGGCTGGTTGTCGAGCCCCTGCTGGAAGAGCTTGGCCGTCCCCTCGAACGATGCGTAGATCGTGCCCGGAACGCCGATGCGCGCCATGGTGTCGCGGATCGCCGCAGAGGCTTCGGACATGGCGACGCCCTCGGCGAGGTTGAACGAGATCGTCGCCGCGGCGAACTGCCCCTGGTGGTTCACCGACAGGGGCGCCAGCGTCGCCTCGTAGCGCGAGAAGGCCGAAAGCGGCACCTGGCCCCGGGTGGGCGAGAGCACGAAGATCTGGTCGAGAGTTTGCGGGCCCTGCGTGTACTGGGGGGCCGCCTCCATCACCACGCGGTACTGGTTGCGGTCCTGGTAGATGGTCGAGACCACGGCCTGGCCGAACGCGAGGTTCAACGCCGTGTCGATCGCGCGCGGAGTGATGCCCATGCGGGCGGCAGTGGGGCGATCGATCACGAGCGTCATCTGCAGCCCGCGGTCCTGCTGGTCGGAGCTCACGTCGGTGAGCTCGGGCACGTCGCGCAGCGCCGCCTCGAGCTTCGGGGCCCAGGTGCGCAGCTCGTTCAAGTCGTCGGCGCGCAGCGTGAACTGCTGGCTCGCGTCGGACTGGCGACCGCCGCCGCGCAGGTCCTGGATCGGATTGAGGAAGAGGTTCGCGCCCGGCTCCTTCGATAGCGCGGGGCGAAGGCGCGCGAGGATCTTGTCGAGGGAGTCCTTGCGTTGCTTGAGGGGCTTCAGCGCGATGAACATCTGCGCGGTATTGCGCTGCCCGCCGCCGGTGAACGCGGTGACGCTCTCCACGGCCGGATCCGCCAGCACGATGCCGGCGAGGCGATTCAGCTTCTCTTTCATCGCCTGGAAGGAGATCGACTGGTCGGCGCGCACCGAGCCGATGAGGCGGCCGGTGTCCTGCTGCGGGAAGAAGCCTTTCGGAATGTAGTAATAGAGAACCCCGGTCAGCACCAGGGTCGCGAAGAAGACGAAGAGCATGAGCGGCGGAAACCGCAGCGCCCACCCAAGCGAGCGCTCGTATCCCTTGTGCAGCTTGTCGAACGCCGCCTCGCTCCAGCGCGCGATGCGCCCGGGCTCGCGCTCGTCGGGGCGCCGCAGCAGGAGCGAGCACATCATCGGCGTGGTGGTGAGCGACACGACGAGCGAGATGCCGATCGACACCGAAAGCGTCACCGCGAACTCGCGGAAGAGGCGCCCGACGATCCCGCCCATGAAGAGGATCGGGATGAACACGGCCACGAGCGACACGCTCATGGAGACGACGGTGAACGCGACCTCGCGGGCGCCCAGGAGCGCGGCCTCGAAGG
>JADGRS010000228.1 GCA_017880705.1 Burkholderiales bacterium | reverse complement strand
AGCCACGGGGCCGATTCGGCGCCCACGCCGAACACCGCCTGCTTGCGCTGCCTGCATAGTCCGCAAGCGGCGCACGCCCGCACCGCTTCCCTCAGGGCGTCCCAGTCCATTTCGGCGACCGGCCTCGCGACCTCGTCCCCCGGGGCTCGCCCCTCGTACAGGCGAACGACGTTCGCGATCTCGAGCTCCTTCAGGATTCGCTCTTCCATCACAACGACAGTCCGAGGAAGAGGGCGTCTTCGCGGCCTGATGCGGCGGGGTAGTACTCGGGCCGGATCGCGATCTGCTGGAAGCCCATCGTGCGATAGAGGTGCCGCGCCGCCAGGTTCGAGGGACGCACCTCGAGATACACGATCTGGCACGCCGCGGCCTTCGCCACGCGGATCATGTGCTTCAGGAAATCGCCGCCGATGCCCTGGTTCTGCCATTCGCCGGCGATCGCGATGTTGAGGAGATGCGCCTCGTCGAGCGCGATCATGAGGATTGCGTAGCCGATCACCCTCTCGCCGTGGGTCACGGTCCAGCAGTCATATCCCGCGTTCACCGAGTCGCGGAAATTGCCGAGGCTCCAGGGAAAGCCGTAGAGCGACTTCTCGAGCTGCGCGACCTCGGCGAGGTCGGCGGCGCGCATGCGTCGATAGTGCAGCTGAGGGATCGGGACTGCGCTCACCGTTTGCCTCGTTGCCTTTCCTCGGTGGTGAGGGCCACCTTGTCGCGCAAGTATAGGGGCGCCGCCTCCGCGGCGGCGATCCCGCCGCCGCGCGCTAGGCGCCGGGCGGCGATGCGCGCGACGGCGCCGGCGCGCGGGAGATCGGATCCGAACCGCATTTCGACGGAGTCGCGATACGCAGCGCGAAGCCATTCGTGGCGATCGAAGCCGCTGCCGATGGCCGCCCAGCGGCGCCCCGGCAGGCGCGGAAGAGAAGCGGCATCCGCGAGGCGCGGCGCGATGACTTCGTCCCAGTCGTCGCCGTTTCGCGCATAGGCCGCGAGATACGCCTCCCCCATGCGCGCGTCGAGCGCGGCGACGACGTGCGCTTCGTTCGATTGCTCGGCGAGCGTGAGGAGCGAGGGTACCGGGACCACGGGGCGCTTCGCCGCGAACGCAAGCCCCTGGACGATGCCGCACGCGATGCGAATGCCCGTGAACGAGCCCGGGCCCTGGCCGAAGCCGAAGGCATCCATCTGCAGCGGCGTGAGATGCGCGCGCTCGAGGACCTTGCGGATCATCGGCACCAGCAATTCCGAATGCCGGTTTTCGGCGAGCGCCTCCTCGACGAAGAGCTCGCCGCCACGCAGCAGCGCGACCGAGCATAACTCCGTGGCTGTCTCGACGGCGAGAAGGTTCAAAGGCGGGCGGATGCGAGGGACCGGCCCATTATAGCTGATGCCTTGTTCAGACTAAATATATATATAACAGAATGCGTTATTGTATATATCTAATGTTTTAAATGAAGTCTAGTTTGGCGTGCCGCGCACCGAGCACCTTGGTGGAATCGATTCCCCACCAGCGCTCCAGGAATGTGGCGTAGTAGCCGCGGAAATCGACGGCGAAAGGCAGGTTGCCATTGCCGTCGAGCCGCGCCAGGTCGGGACGCGCGCCATAGAAGCCGCCTTTCACCGCACCGCCCAGCACGAGGTGGGCGCTCGAAGTCCCGTGATCGGTGCCGCCGCTCTGGTTCTCGTGGGGGCGCCGGCCGAATTCCGCGTAGGTCGCGATCACTGTCGAGTCCCAACGATCGATCTCCATGAGCCCCTCGCGAAGTGCCGCAAGCCCCTCGCCGAGCTGCTTCAGCAGGTTCGCGTGGGTGCCCAGCTGGTTCGCGTGCGTGTCGAAGCTTCCCAGGGAAAGCCTCACCACGGCGATGCCCGCCTCGTTGGACGCCAGCTGCACCGCGGTATTTGCCGCGTTGCCGAAGGGGTTCCTGGGAAACTCCGTCGCGAGCTTCCCTCCTACGTGCAACCGCTCGGCGGACAACATGACGTCGCGCTCGACGCGAAGGATGTGCGCCAGCGCCGCGTTGCGCGACTCGCCTTCGGCCCGCGCAAGGCGCGCATTGCGCAGGAACTGCTCGGGATTGGTGAGGGCGATCGCGCGCGCGCCCGGGCCGGCGAGCGGCCCCATCGCGCCGGGCCCGACGACCACGCCATCGGCCGCGTAGCTGTCAGGCGACGGCGAGACAGCGAAGGCGCGCGCGAGCCATCCCGCGTCGAGGTACTCGTCGCTCTTCGACGCGGTGTCCCAGATCTCGATCGAGCGGAAGTGCGAGAGGTTCGGTTGCGGGTAACCCACGCCCTGCACGATCGCGAGCCGGCGCTCATCCCACGCCGCGCGCAGCGGCGCGAGAGACGGATGCAACCCGGACTGCTCGCTCAACTGCACGACCTGGTCGCGCGGGATCGCGAGACGCGGACGGATCCGCGCGTACTCGGGATCGGCGTAGGGGACGACCATGTTGAGGCCGTCGTTGCCGCCCTTCAGCTCCACCAGGATGAAAAGCTTGCGCGCGGGCGATGCGGCCGCCCATGCGACGCTTGCCGCGCCGGCGAAAGGACAGAGCGATGCGAGCTTCAGGAATGCGCGCCGGTCCATGGTCATCGAAGCTGGTACGCGGGGTCGGCGACGAGCGCTCGAACCCGCTCGGCGGAATCGAGGCCGTCGGGAAGCGCGTTCACGGCATCGGTGGCGAGGAGCAGTCGATCGATCCGCGCGGGGCCCGGCGCGCTCGCGATCGCGCGGTCGAAGCGCTCCACGTCGAAGGCATAGTCGGACATGCCGCGTTCGAGCATGCGGCGATAGCGCTCGCCGGGCGCGGCCGCCTTGGCATCGTCGCCGTGCTCGGTCATCGCCATGGTCGCCGGGTCGGAGCCGCGAAACACGCGCTCGAGCCATTGCTTCCGCCCGAGGAGCGTCGAGGAAGTGATCCACGCGTCGCCTCCGGGCCATCCCTTCACGTTCGGCGGCGAGAAGGGGTTCTGGCCCAGGGCCGCCGTGGCGAACACCGCGGGCCGGAGATCGAACGGGCTGATGCCGCAGGTTCGCAGCGTTCCCACTACGAGCTCCACGGGGGACTTGATGAGCGCGCCCCGATTCTCCGCCGACCAGAATGCATCCGACGTGAGAATCGCCCGGAGAAGCGGCTTCACCTCGTAGTGCGCCTCGCGAAAGATCGTGGCCCAACGCGCGACTTCGCGGGGGTCGGGATTGGGAGAGACGAACTCGCGCCACAGCTTTCCCGCGATGAATCGCGCGGCCTCCGGTCGAGCGAGCAGCACGTCGAGCACATCGTCCCCGTCGAAGCGCCCGCTCTTGCCGAGCACGGTCTTCTCGCCGTAGTCGTGCCACACGCGCCGATAGGTGAATTCCCCGGTCCCGCGGTCGAGGCTCCATCCGGTGAATGCGCGCGCCGCTTCCTTCACGTCGCTCTCGCCGTAGTGCCCTTCGCCGAGCGTGAACAGCTCCATCACCTCGCGCGCGAAGTTCTCGTTGGGCGCCTGCTTGCGGCTGCCGGCGTTGTCGAGATAGACGAGCATCGCCGGATCCTTGGCGATGGCGTGGAGCATCGTCCCGAAGTTGCCAAGCGCTTCGCGACGCAATAGCGCGTTCTGGCGGTACATGAGCTGGCCCAGTCGCACCTTTTGCTGGCTCGTGGCGAAATGGTTGTGCCAGAAGAGCGTCATGCGCTCGGTGAGCGGGCTCGGAGTGACGAGCATCTCCCGCAGCCACCACGCCCGCAGCTCCAGGCCCTGCTCGACGAGGCGGCGCTGGGCGGCCATGCGTTCCTCGGGACTCATCTGCCGGATGCGGTAGTACGGCTCGAAGGGAGCGTCGACGAACGCGGGAGGCCGCAGCAAGGCTTCGCGCCTTGCGCCGCCCAGCAGGCGCTCGACCGCCTGCGTGCGCTCGAGCGAGGCATAGTCGCGCACCTCCGCGTCGGTCGCGCCGAATCCAACCCGGTTGAGCAGGTGGCGTGCCCCGTCGTATCCGATCGGTGCCCCATGGGCTGCGATCGATGCGATGAACAATGCCGCGGCGGCGAGGACTCTCATGGTATGGAGATCATGCTCCCGCGCGAGGAAAATGGGTGCGCCGCGCTCGACCGTCATTCAGAAGGTACCGCCGACGATCGCGCGCGGCGCGGGTCATAGCGTCACTTCGGGGTGCGCTTCGCGTGCGCCGCCGCCATCTCTTCCATCGTGATGAAGCCATCCTTGTTGGCGTCGATCGCGTCGAAGTTCGCGGCAAAGCGCGGTGCGGCCTGCGCCTCGGCGCGGCTGATGCGTCCATCGCCGTCGGTATCGAGCTTCTTGAACATCGCGCCGCTGCGCTTCGCGCCGTGCATCTGGTGAAAGGCGCGCAGCTCGTCGGCGGTGATCTGCCCGTCGTGATTCGCGTCGATCTCGTCGAAGTGCGCCGCGATGCGCGGCAGGGCCTTGGCTTCTTCGCGGCTGATCATGCCGTCACCATTGGTGTCGGCCTGCTTCAGGCGCTCTGCCATCGCGCCGCGGCCATCGTGCCCTTCGGGGCCTGCCACGGCGAAAAGGGTCGCGGAGGCGAAGCCGAGGGCGGTGAGGATTGCAACGTATTTCATGAATCTTCCTTTCGGTCGGAATCGTGGTCGATCGAGCCAATGTGCCCGAGCGTAGAGTGATCAACGCCCGAAGTCCTTTCGCGCCGACCGCAAGTGGTAACAAGTTGTAAGGCGGCCTCAAGGTCGGGAGCGCGCTGCTAACATCTGCGACATATGCAAAGCCAACGCCAGAAGATTCTCGTCGTCGACGACGACCTGCGCCTGCGCGACTTGCTGAAGCGCTACCTGTCCGAGCAGGGCTTCGCTGTCGACACGGTCGCGGATGCGGCGGCCATGGATCGCCAGCTTCAACGCGTGCGCTATGACCTGATGGTGCTCGACCTGATGCTTCCCGGCGAAGACGGGCTCGCGATCTGCCGCAGGTTGCGCGGCGTCGACAACGCGCTCGCGATCATCATGCTCACCGCGAAAGGCGACGACGTCGACCGCATCCTCGGGCTCGAGATGGGCGCCGACGACTACATCGCCAAGCCATTCAATCCGCGCGAGCTGGTCGCGCGCATCCACGCGGTGCTGCGCCGCCAGGCGCCGCCGCCGACGCCGGGCGCGCCGACGCCCGAGCCCAAGGTCGTGGAGTTCGGGCCCTTCGCGCTGCATCTCGCGAACCGTGCGCTCACGCGCGAAGGCGAGCCGATCTCGCTCACCACCGGCGAATTCGCGCTCCTGAAAGTGCTCGCGCTGCATCCGCGCGAGCCCATGTCGCGCGACAAGCTGATGGACCTCGCCCGCGGGCGAGAGCACGAGAGCTACGACCGCTCGATCGACGTGCAGGTGTCGCGCCTTCGCAAGCTCCTCGGCGAGGATCCGCAGCAGCCGCGCTTCATCCAGACGGTGTGGGGCTTCGGCTACGTGTTCATTCCGGACGGGCTGCCGCCCAAATGAAGCAGCTTGCGAAGCTCATCCCGGGCTCCCTGCTTTGGCGAACGCTGATCGTGCTCGTGGCGGCGCTCATCCTTTCCCAGGCGGCAGCCCTGTGGATCCTCCACGAGCACGTGACGCAGCCGCGCATGGCGCTGGGCATCGGCCAATTCGTGAGCCACCTGAAGACCATCAGCGCCGCGCTGCAGACGATGACGCCGCCGCAGCAGCAGGAATTCATCGGGCACATCGCCGAGAAGGAAGGCATCCGCATCTCGCCGGTGCGCGGGACCGAGCGTATGCGCCCCG
>JADGRS010000227.1 GCA_017880705.1 Burkholderiales bacterium | reverse complement strand
GTTCAAGGGCGTGAAGGCGAACGACTACATCCGCGCCGACGGCAACGTGATCTTCGACATCGAGAAGAACGACTTCGGCCTCACGCTCTACGGGCGGCGCAACGGCGAGCCCGATTCGTACTACTGGCGCATCACGCAATGGCTCTTCCCGTGGTTCACGCTGATTCCGCCGTTCGGCCACCACGCGCTGGGCGGCCACGTGTGGGTGCCCATCGACGACGAGCATTGCTGGGCGTGGAGCATGAACTGGCGCCCCGACGAGCCGCTCTCCGCCGAGGAGCGCGAGGCGATGCTCGCGGGCAAGGGCATTCACGTCGAATACATTCCAGGAACCTTCGTTCCCGTGGCGAACAAGGGGAACGACTACCTCATCGACCGCCGCGCGCAGAAGGAGAAGCGCGCCTACAGCGGCGTCTTCGGGTTCTCGATGCAGGACGCGTCGCTGCAGGAAAGCATGGGGCCGATCCAGGATCACTCCCGCGAGAAGCTCCTGCCCACGGACAAGGCGATCGCGATGGCGCGGCACATGCTGTGGGAAGCCGCGACCGGGCTCGAAAAGGGCGTGGAACCTCCTGCCCTCGACGCGGCGAAGCAGCGCGTGCGCGCAGCCGGAGTGCTCCTCGAGCGCAGCGCGAAGCCGAAGGAGTGGGCGCGCGAGCATCTCGCCGACGGGCTCGAGCAGCCCGTGTACACGATCTGAGATGATTCGTCGCTCGAGGAGGCCGCGGCATTGAATCCCACGCAGGCGCAAGTCGAACCCCTCGTGCGACAGGCGATGGAGGCGTTCCAGCGTAGCCAATGGGGGCGCGCCGGGGAACTCGCAGAACAAGCGCTCACGATCGCTCCCGAGAACTACGAGGCCATCCAGGTGCGCGCGCTTGCATCCTTGTATGCGGGGCGCGCGGCGGATGCGCTGCCGCATGCCGAGTCGCTGGTCGCCCGCTTCCCGAGCGACCCCTTCGCCCACAACACCCACGGCGCGGTCCTTCAAGTACTCGGCCGTCTCGAGGAAGCGATCGCCGCCTACCGCAAGTCGATTTCCCTGGCGCCGACGCATGCTCTGTCGTGGTTCAACGTGGCCCAGGTCTACGCCCGCCTCGCGCGCCACGACGAGGCGGCGCCCTGCTTCGAGAAGACGATCCAGCTGGGCGCCGCGACTCCCGACGCGTTCCTGGGCCTCGCGCAGGCGAACATGCAGATGGGCCGTCTCGAGGCGGCACTGGGCCCGGCCCGCGAGGCCGCCCGCCTGGCACCGCAATCGGCCGAGGCCGTCAGGATCGCGGCCCAATGCGAGCTGAAAGCCGGGGACGTCGGTGCCGCGGTGGAAGGGTTCAGGAGCCTCGAGTCGATCGCACCACCGCCCGATCGATGGCGTTTCATTCGCTCCATCATCTGGCCCGCGGTCGAGGAGTCTCGAGAGCGAATCGGCCGGCGATGGGAGGAAGTGGAACAGGCGGTCGACGACCTGATAGCGCGCCCGGCGAGGATCGCCGATCCTCTTCGCGATGTCGGCCTGACCGGTTTTCACATGGCCTATCAGGGATTCGACGATACGCAGCTGCAGAAGAAGATCGCGCACGCCTATCGACTGGCGTCGCCCGATCTAGAATGGAGCGCCCCGCACGTGGCTCGCCCGCGACGCGCGAACCAGAGGATACGGCTGGGAATCCTTTCGCGACACCTCAACAACCATACGATCGGCAAGCTCAACATCGGAATCGCCCAGAAGCTCGACCGGAAGCGATTCGAGGTGGTCGTGATGCGCACGCCTGCCGAGCGTGATTTTCTTTCGGGCGCCTTCGATGAATGCGCGGACCGGGTCGTGACCCTTCCCGCCGATCTTGTCGCGGCACGCCTCAAGGTGGCGGAGGCGGAGCTCGATGCGCTCTTCTATCCCGACATCGGCATGGATGCGTTCACGTACTACCTCGCCTTCGCCCGCCTCGCTCGCGTGCAGTTCACCACGTGGGGCCATCCGGTCACGACGGGCATTCCGAACATGGATTACTTCCTGTCGGCCCGTGATGCGGAGCCAGAGGATGGCCAGCGCTACTACAGCGAGCGGCTGGTCCCGTTCGAAAACCCGCCCTCTTACTACTATCGTCCGCGCGAACCCTCGTCCTTCGACATTCGCGCCCAACTCGGATTGAGCGCCGCGGATCGCATCTACGCGAGCCTGCAGACGCTCTACAAGATTCATCCGGATTTCGACCGGGCGCTCGTGGAAATACTGCGGCGCGATCCCCGAGGGCGTGTGGTGCTGATCGCGGCCAAGCGCCAGGCCTGGAACGACAAGCTGCGGCGGCGGCTCGAGCGTGAAGGGCCCGATGTAGCGACCCGGATCATCTTCATGCCGGCGATGTCCCTGCCGGACTATCTGGCCGCCCTTCGTGGAGCGGACGCGCTGCTGGACACTTTTCATTTCGGCGGAGGCAGCAGCTCGTACGAATCGTTCGGCATGTCTTCACCCGTCGTCACGCTGCCCGGCGAAAGGATGCGCGCGCGAATCACCGCGGCGCTCTATGCGCGCATGGGCCAGTCCCATTGGGTCGCGCGCTCCGCGGACCACTTCGTGGAGCTCGCGCTGGAGCTCGCCGACGGGCAGGAACACCGGGAGGCCTGGCGCCGCGAGATCCAGGAAGGCGCCCATCGCTTCCTCGAGAACGATTCGGTGATTCGCGAATACGAGGACTTCATCGCTGGCGCGGTAGGATGATTCCATTCTTCATCGTCAGCTTCTCCAGGAGAGACCCGATGTGCAAGAGCCTGTCGCGCGGCGTCCTCGTTGCGTTCTCCCTCGCCGCCCTTGCGCAAGCCCTTCCCGCCGCCGCGCAGGAATGGGCGCCCACGAAGCCGGTGCGCATCATCGTGCCGATCGTCGGCGGCACCAACGACGTGATCGCGCGAATCGTGGCGCCCGAATTGCAGAAGGCGCTCGGCGTGCCCGTCATCGTCGAGAACAGAGGAGGCGCCGGCGGCAACATCGGCGCGGACCTGGTCGCGAAGTCGCCGCCCGACGGGGCGACGCTGCTGGTGGGCTACAACGGCCCGATCGCGATCAACACCATGCTCTTCAAGAACCTGCCCTACGATCCGCTGAAGGACCTCGCGCCCATCACGCTCGCCGTCACCGCGCCACAGTTTCTCGCGGTGAATCCGGGCATGCCGGTGAAGAACGTCACGGAATTCGTCGCTTATGCGAAGGCGAATCCCGGCAAGCTCTCGTACGCCTCGGTCGCGATCGGCAGCGCCTCGCACCTCACGATGGAGATGCTCAAGTCCCAGGCGCACATCGACATCATTCACGTGCCGTACAAGGGGTCGGGCCCGGCGGTCGCGGCCTTTGTCGGCGGCCAGGTGAATGCCGCGTTCTTCGTGCCGGGAAACATTCTCGAGTTCGCGAAGGACGGGCGCGCGAAGCTCATCGCCTCGACGGGCCAGAAGCGCATGGACGCGACGCCCGACGTGCCGACCATGGTCGAGCAGGGCTATCCGGATTTCATCGCCGTGACGTGGATCGGCTTCCTCGCGCCGGGTGGAACGCCGCGCCCCATCATCGACCGCTACAACAAGGAGATCGTGCGCATCCTGCACGAGCCCGACGTGCGCGCGAAGCTGGACCAGATGCAGATGGATCTCGTGGCGGGCACGCCCGAGCAGTTCTCGCAATGGATCCGGACCGAGATCACGCGCTGGGGGAAGGTGATCAAGGACACCGGCGCGAGCGCCGACTAGGAATTCCATGCCGCGCCTCGAGGGAAAGATAGCGCTCATCACCGGCGGCGGCGGCGGGATCGGCGCGGCCACGGCGCGGCTCTTCTGCGCGGAGGGCGCCGCGGTGATGCTCGTCGATTCCAATGGCGAGGGGTTGTCGAGGACGGCGGTGGCGATTGGGAAGGAGATTCCCGGCGCACGGGTTCTCACGTTCACTGCGGACGTGTCCGACGATGCGCTCGCGGTGGAGGCCGTGCGGAAGACGCTCGATGCGCTGGAGGGGCTCGACGTCCTGGTGAACAACGCCGCGATGCGCAACTACACCGCGATTGCCGACACTACGCCCACCGAGTGGCAAGCCATGGTCGGCGTGAATCTTGTCGGCATCGCCAACTACTGCAGGGCGGCGCTGCCAGCGCTGCGCCGCTCGGGACGCGCGAGCATCGTGAACGTGTCGTCGACCCATGCGGTGAAGGGACGCAAGGGGATGGGGATCTACGACGCGACGAAGGCTGGCATTCTCTCGATGACCCGCACGCTTGCGTTTGAAGAGGCGGGGCACGGCGTGCGGGTGAATGCGGTGTGTCCCGGCTCGACGCTCACCGACTTCCACATCGCACGGGCGCAAGCCGATGGCAAGAGCATGGAGACGCTGAACACGGAGCGTCGAACGACATCGCTGCTTGGGCGCTGGGCCGCTCCTGGCGAGATCGCCGCGCCGATCCTCTGGCTTGCGAGCGATGAAGCGTCGTTCATCACCGGTGCCTCGCTGATGGTCGACGGGGGCCTGTCGATCAAATGACCTTCACCTTTCTCCCTTGCTCCGCAGCGTGACCACCAGCACATCGCGGAATGCCGCCTTCCCCGCATCGATCGGCCGCACCGCCGTCACACCGTGCCTCACTCGATTGTCGTCGACGAGCGCCGCGTCGAAGGGCGCGCTCAGCGTGAAGCTGCCGAGGATCTTGCCGTCGGCGTCGTGCACCGTCGTCGTGCCGCTCTCGACGTTGGTGCGGCTCACCATCAGCACCAGCACATAGTCGACGCCATCTCGATGCACGCCCTCAGGTGTGGGCTGGCCGGCGGCGTCCGGGCGCGCCTCGATGCGGAACTGGTGGCACTCGATGTGCCAATCGGCGTCGGGGCGCATCGGACCGAAGAGCCGCAGGCAGAATCCGACGATGCGATCGAACGACGCGCCCTCGACGATCTCGGGGCGAATCGGCTCGAACCACCGCTCGATGCCGCCGACGAGCGGGTTGTAGTCGAGGCTCTGATAGTGGGGCTGATGCGCTTCGAGGCGCCATCCGCTCTCCCCTGCGCGCGCGGACAGCGTCGCGTGGCGACGTCGCCGATAGCGATGGCCTTCGGGAAGCTGCGTGTCGAGGGGAAGATCGTTCCAGCTCGCGGCGAAGCGGTCCCAATCCGGCAGCGCATCGGCGGCGCCCAGCAGCGGGCGCATGCGCGCCGCGCCCACGAGCGCGAATCCCTCGCGCGCGACCTGCTCGCGCAATGGAGTCATTCCGACAATCGAATCGGGAGGCATTGGAGCGAAAGCGAATCGAATTCGACTAGTGCTTCGCGGCCTCCTCGGCACGCTGCGCGGTCCGCTTCGCCAGCGCATCGGCCTCGGCGGCCTTGCGCACGTCGACGGCTTCCTTGAGGCAGGCCTTCTTTTCCGGGCCGCTGTGCTCGTTGCACTCGTCCCTCGCGATCGTGTACGCGGACTTCGATCGCGCGATGGCGGCATTGTAGTTGGTGCGGGCGCTGGGCTTGTACTGGGCCTCGAGCTCGGCCTTCGCCACGTCGCGTTCGCCATGGGCATGGGCGACGCACAAGGCGAGCGCGTTGCCGTAGCGCGAGCCGCACGTCTGGCGCTCGACCGTGTAGTCGGCGACGATCTTCTTCTTCGCGGCCTTGTACTCGTCCTTCGTCATCGGCGCCGCCATCGCGCCGGAGCATGTGAATGCGAACGCGGCCACCACGATTCCCGGTATCTTGCGCATATCGACCTCCTCATTCCACTACGCATGATAACCGCACGG
>JADGRS010000226.1 GCA_017880705.1 Burkholderiales bacterium | reverse complement strand
GGAGAAGAACTCCAAGAAGTTCGAGCGCTATCGTAAGTAGCGAGCTCCCTCCCCCTCGAAAGGTCGAGGTCCCCCGGGTCGAGCTTCATCCCGAGTTCGGGGGATGGCGGCCGCACGAATGCCAATTCTGCTCTAATCTGGCTTGGCGCTCACCGGATTGCTCGACAGGAGGCAGGATGAATATTCCGCGTGTCGGCTTCATCGGCCTCGGTATGATGGGCCACGGCATGGCGGCCAACCTTCTTCGCAAGGGCTTTCCCCTCGCGGTGAAGGTGAACCGCGACCGCTCCCGCATCGCCGACCTGCTCGCGGGCGGCGCGCGCGAATGCCGCACCAATGCCGAAGCCGGGCGCGACGCCGACTTCGTCATCATCTGCGTAGCGGGCTCTCCGCAGGTCGAGGACATCGTATTCGGCGCCGACGGCCTCATGGGCGCGGCACGCCCGGGCCTCACCGTCATCGACACCACGACGGCGGAGCCGGGATCGACCGCGCGCATCCGCGAAGCGTTCTCCGCGAAGGGAACGAGCTACGTCGATGCGCCGCTCGCGCGCACACCCAAGGAAGCGGAAGAAGGCCGCCTCAACGCGATGGTCGGCGCCGGCGACGCGACTTTCGAGCGCGTGAAGCCCGTGCTCGCCGCATTCTGCGAGAACATCTTCCACGTGGGGCCGCCGGGCGCCGGCCACACGCTCAAGCTCGTCAACAACTTCATGGCGCTCACCATCGCGGCGAGCATCGCGGAAGCGTTCGCGGTCGCGTCGAAGGCGGGCGTGCGGCTCGACAAGCTCTTCGAAGTGGTCTCCCAGGGCGCGCTCAACTCGCCCATCTTCCAGATGATCGGGGGCGGCGCGGTGCAGGGTGACTTGACGCGCATGAAATTCTCGATCGTGAACGCGGCGAAGGACATGCGCTACTACACGCACCTCGCCGAGTCGCTGCCCGTAGCGTCCTTCATCGGCGAGGCGGTGCACCAGTCGTACGAGCAGGCGGTCGCCCTCGGGTTGGGAGATCGCCTCATCGCATCCATGATCGAGGCCCAGGAGAAGCTGAACCAGCTGAAGATCGTGGAGCGGCCATGACGCTGAAGGGGAAGACCGCGATCGTGACCGGCGCCGCGGGCGTCGCCGCGCTCGCGGCGGTGCGCGTGCTTCTCGAGGACGGCGCGCAGGTCGGCCTCGTCGATGCCGATGCGCTGCGGCTGGACAGCCTCATTCGCTTCCTGCGCGGCACGACCGTCGCGGTGCCCTGCGACAGCGCCGATCCCGGCGCGGTGCGCCAGGCGTTCGCGCAGATTGAAAAGGTGCTGGGGCCCGTCGACATCCTCGTGAATGTCTCGGACGTGGCGTCGAGCTCCAGGCTCGAGTCGACCGATCCCGGCGAATGGCGCCGCGTCCTCGCCGCCCACGCCGACAGCGCATTCAACTGGGTCTACGCCGTGATGCCGGGAATGAAGAAGCGCGCGTGGGGCCGCATCGTGAACGTGCTGCCGCCCGGGGCGAAGAACGGCGGCGCCGACGTGGGCCCCGCCTACGCCGCGGCGGCAGGCGCGCTCGCGTGGCTCACCTTCGCGCTCGCGCGGGAGGCGTCGGCGGGCGGGGTGACCGTCAACGCGATCTCTCCGGGTCCGATCGAGGGGTCGAACGCCATCGAGCCCCTCAACGAATCGCAGCGCCGCCAGCTCCTCGCGCAGGTGCCCCTCGGGCGCTTCTGCAAGCCCGAGGAATTCGCCCACGCGGTGCGCTTCCTCGTCTCACCTCAAGCGGGATTCATCACCGGCGAGATCGTCGACGTGAACGGCGGCACGGTCATGGATTGAGGCGCGATGGCAGCGGACCGCGCAGCGCGTGCAGTAGCGCGATCGCGCAGGTGAATACGATGAGCGCGCCGCATTGATGCAACGCGGCGAGGGCCAGCGGGACTCCCGACAGCAACGTCGCGACGCCCACCGAGATCTGCAGGATCACCGCTCCCAGCAGGAAGTGGCTCCAGTTACGCGCCCTGCCGTCGGCGGCGGCGTCGCGCTTCACGCGCCACCAGAGCGCCGCGGCCGTCGCCGCGATCACCATCGCGAGCCCGCGATGGTCGAACTGGACCGTCGCCACGTTGTGCACCAGGTTCATCCACCAGGGATCGATGAGCCACATGTCGCCCGGGATCCACTGCCCGTTCATGAGCGGAAACGTGTTGTAGGCATAGCCCGCCTTGATGGCGGCGACGAACGCTCCCGTCAGCGCCATCACGAAGACGAGCGCGGCAAACCCCGCCGAGAGCTTCACGGTCCCCGTGGCGGCCCTCGCCCCCCTCGAAGACAGGATCCCCAACGCGACCCACAGCATCGACGCGTAGATCAGGAATGCCAGCCCGAGGTGCGCGGCGAGCCGCACGGAGCTCACGCGCGGATCGTCCACCAGCCCGCTCTTCACCATGAACCAGCCGAGCGCGCCCTGCAGCCCGCCGAGCGCGAATATTCCCGCGAGTTTCCACGCGAGCGGGCGATCGATCGCGCCGCGCGCGAGGAACCATGCGAACGGCGCGAGGAACACGAGCCCGGTGAAGCGCCCGAGGAGCCGGTGCGAATACTCCCACCAGAAGATGGCCTTGAATCCGTCGAGCGTCATGTCGGGGTTGCGCAGCCGGAACTCCGGCGTGAGCTGGTACTTGGCGAACGCGTCCTGCCACTCGGCGCCGTTCAGCGGCGGCAGCGTGCCCATGATCGGCTGCCATTCGACGATCGAAAGGCCCGAATGCGTGAGGCGCGTGACCCCGCCCACCACGACCATGGCGAACACGAGCGCGCAGCAAGCGAGGAGCCACAAGGCCACCGCGCGCGGCGGGGCATGGTTTGAAGGGCTATGGCGGAACATTCGAGGTCGGAATTATGCCCGACCTCGCGGTCTCGCTACGCCGCCTTGCGCTCCCCCGGCCGCGACTTCTCGAGCTGCTCGGCCGCAAAGTCCCAGTTGAGCAGCCGATCGATCACGGCGTCCACGAATTCGGGGCGGCGATTCTCGTAGTCGATGTAGTACGCGTGCTCCCAGACGTCGAGCGCGAGGAGCGGGGTCGCTCCCATCGTGAGCGGGTTGGCCGCGTTCGAAGTGGCGAGGATCTCGAGCTTGTCGCCGCGGGCGACGAGCCAGGCCCAGCCGCTGCCGAAGCAATCCACGGCGGCTTTCGAGAACTGCTCCTTGAATTGCGCGTAGCCGCCGAACGATTCGTCGATCCGGCGCGCGATCTCCCGCGCCGGCACGCCGTCCGAGGGCGGCCTGAGGCAGTTCCAGAAGAACGCGTGGTTCCACGCCTGGGCGGCATTGTTGAAGATCTTCTGCGTCTCCTCGCTGCCGACGCTCGCCGCGATCACGTGCTCGAGCGCCATGTCGGCGAAACGCGTGCCGGCGACGAGCTCGTTCAGCTTCTTGACGTAGGCGGCGTGGTGCTTTCCGTGGTGCAGGCCGATGGTGCGCGCGGAAATGACGGGATCGAGGGCATCTTCCGCCCACGGCAACGGGGGAAGCTGGAAGGGTGTTGGCATCGGGGTTGTCTCCTGGGACGCGAATGTCGCCACGGTGTGATTGCCTTCGCGCCAGGAGGTTCCAATGTAGGACGCCTCCGACGCTGCTATCAGCCGAATTGGCAAGGCGAGTTCTCCTGCGCCGACAGATCGCGCGCGCGCGCCGTCCCATCATTGCAACTGCTGCGGGCCGAATCCATCCCGTCATGCTTTTGACTTCCATTTCACGCACAAGGAGACGAACGATGAAAACGAATACTCTCTATGCCGCCCTTTGCGGAGCTTTCCTCCTCAGTGCGGCGACGCTTGCCACGGCCGAGACGAGCACCGCCCCCGCGGGCAGCCCGATCACGCATCCGATCGACAACGCCAAGATCGCGGTGAGCGCGGACTATCGCGCCAGCAAGGAGCAGATCGAGGCCGACTACAAGACGGCCAAGGCGAATTGCGTGTCCATGAGCGGCAACGCGAAGGACGTGTGCATCAAGCAGGCCAAGGGCGACAAGAAAGTGGCCATGGCCGAGCTCGAAGCCAAGCGCGAAGGCACGCCGCACGCGATGTACGAAGTCCAGAAGGCGAAGGCCGAAGCCGCCTACGAAGTCGCGCAGGAGAAGTGCGATGACCAGAAGGGCGCCGACAAGTCGGCGTGCAAATCCCAGGCGAAGGCCGACAAGATGAAAGCCGTGGCCGAAGCCAAGGCGAAAGTCGCGTCGAAGTAACGTTTCAGCGCGCCTTGATCAAGTTCGCGCTCGCGCAAGGGCCGATCCCCGGATCGGCCCTTCGCGTTTCGTCCCCGGAGGCAAGGGCTCCCTCCGCGGCCCGTCGGGCACGCAGGAATCGGCCTACGCACGATTCGGCGGGCGCGGCCCCGAGAGTTCCTCCCCGCCGACAGATCGGGACCGGCGCGAGACCCATCATCGTCACAGACCCGGCGCGCGTGAGCACACGCCGCCATGCCCCTCACCCATCGAACCCGCGGGACACGAACATGAAACGCACCACGTTGCACGCAACGATCATCGGAGCGCTCGCGCTCAGCGCCACCGCGTTCGGCATCAGCGCCGCCGTGGGCTCGCCGCGCACCCTCATGTCGCCCGGCGACTATTCGGCTACCAGGAACACGATCGAGGCCGGCCTGCGCGGGGCCCTCGTGAAGTGCCGCGACCTCGAAGGCCGGGCGGAGGACCTCTGCAAGGCGGAAGCGCGCGCCGACAAGCGCATCCGCATGGCCGACCTCGACGCCGACTACCGCGGCACGGTCGCCGCGGCCGCCGACGCGAGGCTCGCCCGCGCCAAGGCACGATACGACGTCGCGAAGGTGAAATGCGTCGCCGAGCATGGCGAAGGCAAGTTCGCTTGCCTGCGCTCGGCCCGAGCCGACAAGGAAAAGGCACTCTCGGAAGGGAAGCTCGCCTCTACTTGAAGCTGTAGGTGAGGACCACGCGGTTGTGGCGCACGGAAACGCCCTCGGGCGACAGGCCCGCCACGCTGGGCATGTACTCGCGCGCCGCGCGGTAGACGATGCGCCGTTGCGCCAGGTCGTAGCAGAAGTCCCTCGACGTGGTCTCGCAGGCGGCCCTCGGGCCCTTCTCGTCCTGCTCGTCGAGCAACAGGAGCTGCGGCAACGGATCGCGCCCGGAAGCGGGAAGCGTGTCGCCATGCCTTGGCGAGGACAACGCCGGCGCCGAGAACGAGGGCGCCGAGAGCGCCGCGGTCGAGGCCGAAGCAAGCGCCTTGCTGCGAAGTGAAATCTCCCCGGTGTCGTTCGCCTGGGCCGCGAAGGCCAGCGAGAGGATCACGGGAAGCGATATCAGGCGACGCATAAGGTACTCCAGTGCCACCATCCTCCGCTTGCCCGGTCGATCGCGCCACGAATGGCGACAATCGGCAAGGGCCGCCCGACGGCCGGCGATCGTCTCCGAATGCCGACATGAACTCTGTGACTTTCATCACGTTTACACGTGCATAAGCCCTCTTTCCGACCATTCGTCCGCCCTCCCGGCCGCCCTCCACGCCGCCGCGCTGGCGCTCTCCTAGACGGAAGCAAGACGATCACACGGAGAACACGGAGATCGCACGGAGCACACGGAGAACTGCAACTGCGGGATAGCGGCGCGCGGATCGATCCATGGCCACGAATTTCACACTTGAAGGGCCTTCTCCGGGGATCTCCGTGCGACCTCCGTGTTCTCCGTGTGATCGTCTTGAGCAGCGCAGCGGCATAGTAGTATTCCGGCAGGTCATATCCTGGGGAGAAGGCAATGCGTGGATTGATGATGGAAATGCCGTTGCTGGTTTCCGACCTGAT
>JADGRS010000225.1 GCA_017880705.1 Burkholderiales bacterium | reverse complement strand
TGAAATCGGAGTGACCTGCAGCGGCTTGGCGCGACGCTCCGCCGTGACGACGACGGTTTCGCGTTGTTGGGCTTCCTGCTTGGATTCTTCGGCTTTGTTCTTTGATTCCGGCACCGCCTCCTGGGCCAACACGCATCCGCACCAGGGAAACAACAGAAGAAGGCTTGCAGGCAAGACACGCGTCTTCGAGATTTTAGCTTTCATTTCCCCTCCTCAAAGGAATGGCTAAACGGCGCCGGGGACATGGCCCGACCGCGCAATTAGGTATCATTTTAAGCAATGTGTCTATATTAATTCGTGAGAGAGTGAAGATTGGTACTCCATAGATCTGCATGGGGATAACCAGAGAACATTCAAGCTATATCTTTGAATTTAATATACTTATGTCCTGCACTCCTAGCCAACACCTGAGGGGATATCGATGTGTAGAAGCACGTCCGCACAATCTTTCGGTAAGGCAGTCGCTCGAATTTCCCGGTGCCTCGGCACCGTTGCGGCAGCAATGTTGTTGAGCGGCCGGGCGCACGGTGAGGCACCCACGCCGCCCGTGCAGCGCACGACGTCGCTCGGTGTGGTCATCGGCATCGACGACGCAACACGCAGTGGCACGTACTCCTGGAAAGGCATCCCTTACGCCAAGCCGCCCGTGGGGGAACTACGATGGAAAGCGCCTGCCGATGCGCCGCCCTGGACATCACCGAGGTCCGCGCAACAGTTCGGCAGCGCCTGCGCTTCCCTTGGCCGCCTCTACGGCCCCGGCTTCAACAATCGCTACGATGCGACCATCGGGGCGAGTCTCGACAAGTTCGTAGGCTCCGAGGACTGCCTCTACCTCAACATCTGGCGCCCCGCCACCGCGGCAGAGAAGCTGCCGGTGATCGTGTTCGTGCACGGCGGCAGCAATATCACCGGCTACACCGCCGACCCCGTCTACGACGGCGCGAACCTCGCCAGCACCGCCAATGCCCTCGTCGTCACAGTCAACTACAGGCTGGGCGTGCTGGGCTTCTTCCGCTCGCCCTACCTCAGGACAGGCGACCCGCTCGACGATTCGGGCAACTTCGCGCTGCTCGACATCATCAAGTCGCTGCAGTTCGTCAATCGCAACATCGCGAACTTCGGTGGCGATGCCGGCAATGTCACGTTGATGGGGGAGTCGGCCGGTGCCGTCAATGTCTATGCGTTGATGACTTCGCCGCTGGTCGCAAAGGCCAATCCGTCACTAGTGCATCGCGTGTTGCCCATGAGCGGTGGCATCTCGCGGGCCGAGGATCTGCCTCCCGGCGCCTTCCCGGTGCTCGTCGCCACATCCCGGTTCGATGTTCAGTCGAATGCGCTGCTCACTCAGTTGCTGATTGCCGACGGTCTCGCCGCGGATGCGGCCACGGCGCAGGCCTATGTCGCCTCGCGCACGGCGGACGAGATCGCACGCTATCTGCGTGGCAAGAGCGCCGATTCCGTGCTATCCACGGTGCTCACCAAGCTCAAGCCCGCGGGATTATCGGGATCCAACCCGGTGCCTGACGGCCACGTGGTGCCCGAGAGCCCCATCGATGCCATCAAGGCGGGGCAGTATCTCAAGGTGCCCGTCATGGCGGGCAATACCCGCGACGAGGGCAAGCTGTTTCCGAGCCTTCTGTCCTTGTCGCCGGCCTTGGGAGGCATCAGCGGCCGCTTGCTCACGGATGAGCAAGCCTTCTCGATCGCCTTCAGCTACGACCCCGATGCGGCCCCGACGACGAAGCTCGAGCAATGGATTCCTGCCGCCTACCTGCCGACCGCAAAACCCGTCACCGGCTTCAACGCGCGCATGGATGCTCTCAATGATCACTGGTTCAAGCCCTTGCGTGACGACGTGCTGGGCGCGCTGAAGATCCAAGAGAGCAACGTGTGGCACTACAGCTTCGAATGGGACCGGGAGCCGGCACCCTTCAACGAAATCTTCGGCGCCGCGCATGCGTTCGACCTGCCCTTTGCCTTCGGGAATTTCGCGCCGTCGACATGGGCCAACTTCATGTTCACCAAAGCCAACCAGCCCGGGCGGTTAGCCTTGGCCGACGCCATGATGCGCAGCATCGGCGCTTTTGCACGCAACGGCGACCCGAACGACGCCTCGCTGGGCGTGGCTTGGCCCACGTGGCCCAAGACGCTGATCTTCGACGCCACCCCAACGGCCAAGGCGATACGAGTGCGATGAGCCGATCCACGGTCGGTGCCGGCCCTGTGGCTGAGGGTCTCTGGGGGGACGGAGTTATTGTGCGTTATGGCGATGCGTTTTCGGCGGCTGACCTTCGCTCAAGACGAAGTCGATCCGTCGTTTGGTCAACACCAATACAATATTGGCGTTCGCCAACTCCAATAACGCGAGTTGTCGTTGGACGACGCGAACGCTGCTCGATAGGGCCAACGACGTCCCTCCGCACTTCGGTCGCCCGGCCCCGCGTCGATTGTCGGTCAGCTTGTGGGTTGGCCTCCCTCCAATCGAGCGCTCCATTCTGTCATTCGGCGGAGACTCCCTCCGCCACCTAGGTGGCGCCCATCGGCGCAACGAACCGGTCGCTCGCCGTGCGGCCACCTCGCAAACCTCACCAAGGCGCCGCCGGGTTCCCTTGGCATCCATCCGCAGCCGGCCAGTAGCGCATGAGTCTAAACTCAAGCGCGTCTTCGCTCGGCGGTTCACCAACCGACCTAAATGGAACTCATCAATGGCAAGCCATTCCTCGACGTGCCCGCTATGTCTTGAGCCCATTGCACAGGTACTCGAGAAAGGCGGATGGCATTGGGTTACATGCCGCCGATGCGGTGGGTTCGCAATGTCAGATGAAGCCGAAGTCGACTGGCGTGACGGAGTGCAGCCTCGACTCTCCCTGCGAGAGCGAGCTAATGCCATAGGGTTTGTACGCGCAAACTTTGGTATCAGACTAGCGACCGAAGATCTGGAGGGTGTCTCTAAGGCAACCCCGCCCTCGGTCGCCGAACGCGCGGCAATCCTACTGGCCGAGTTGAGTAAGCGCACCAAATCTCTAGGCGAGCCTGTCGATCTCTTAACTCGAGAGGAGGAGGCCGTCGACCTGTTAGCTGATTTCCTGCGAGCATGTACGGTCAATAGCGGGCGTCAGCGCACTCGTGGCCTACAGCCAAATGGCACGCTAGGATAGCCGTTTCATAGTCTGGTTTGGAGGCGGGGGTCGGAATCGAACCGGCGTACACGGCTTTGCAGGCCGCTGCATGACCACTCTGCCACCCCGCCCGAGGCGACTTCATCGCGGGAGCGATGATTGAAACGAAACGGGGGAAATCGGTGTCGCCGATTTCCCCCGCGAATTGGAGCGGCAGAAGAGTCTCGAACTCTCGACCTCAACCTTGGCAAGGTTGCGCTCTACCAACTGAGCTACTGCCGCGACGAACTACGAATTATAGCGTTTTCCGCTCCCTCGATCAACCTCCGACTCTCGTATCTCGCGGAAAACTAACGAGTAAACGGGCTGGATTGCTGCCTGCGCGGGAATGACGGGCTAGCCATACTCCCGCGCAGCCCAGGCCGCACGCAGGTACACCACCATCGACCAGAGCGTGATGAAGGCCGCGACCCAGATCAACGCGCGCCCCACGACCGCGGTGTGGAATAGCCCGAAGAGCACCCCGTTGAAAAGGAGGAACGGAATCGCGATCAGCTGCGCGATCGTCTTCAGCTTTCCGAAGACGTTCACCGCCACGCTCTTGGAGCGGCCAATCTGCGCCATCCATTCGCGCAGCGCCGAGATGGTGATCTCGCGGCCGATGATGATGAGCGAGGCGAAGGGATCGACGATGCCCTTCTCCGTCAGCACGATCAGCGCCGCGGCCACCATCAGCTTGTCGGCGACGGGATCGAGGAACGCGCCGAACGAGGTAGTCTGGTTCCAGCGCCGCGCGAGGTAGCCGTCGAGCCAGTCGGTGACCGCCGCCGCGATGAAGATCCACATCGAGGTGATGTTGCCGGTGCGCTCGCTGATCCACGACTCGGGCAGGTAGAGCACCGCCACGAAGAGCGGGATCGCGAGGATCCTCAACCACGTGAGGAAAAGCGGGAAGTTGAAACGCGGTTGCACGCTAGTGGAGCTCCTGGTAAATGCGCTCGGCGAGCGTGCGGCTGATGCCTTCCACGCGCGCCAGATCCTCGATACTCGCAGCCAACACCCCCTGAAGTCCACCGAAGTGCTCGAGGAGCCTCTGGCGGCGGCGCGGCCCCACGGCGGAAATCTCCTCGAGCCGCGAGGCGGTGCGCGCCTTGCCGCGGCGCGCGCGGTGGCCGGTGATGGCGAAGCGATGGGCCTCGTCGCGGATCTGCTGGATGAGGTGCAGCGCCGGGTGATCGGGCGGCAGGCGCCGCGGCTCGTCCTCCCCGGCGACGAAGAGCTGCTCCATGCCGGGCTTGCGCTCGACTCCCTTGGCCACGCCGATCATGCGGATGTGGTGCAGGCCGAGATCCTGCATCACCGCCTTCGCGGCGTTGATCTGCCCGAGGCCGCCGTCGATGAGGATCAAGTCCGGCGTCTTGCCTTCGCCCTGCGCGAGCTTGCGATAGCGCACGCCGAGCGCGTAGCACATGGCGCCATAGTCGTCGCCGGGATCGACGCCCTTCACGTTGTAGCGGCGGTATTCGGAATTCTGCATCGCGCCCTTATCGTAGACGACGCAGGAGCCCACGGTCGCCTCGCCCATCGTGTGGCTGATGTCGAAGCACTCGATTCGCTGGATCGGCGTCTCGATGCCCATGAATTCCTGCAGCGCCGTGACGCGCACTTCCTGCGTGGCCTGCATCGCGAGCCGCTGGCCCAGCGCGAGGGACGCGTTGCGGCGCGCCATCTCGGTCCACGTGCGGTTCTCGCCGATGGGCCGGGTCACGAGCTTCACCGCGCGACCGGCGATGGCGCCCAGCACCGCTTCGGTCTCCGGCGCATGCTCGACCTGGTCGGCGATCACGCGCCCGGGCACGGGCTGCTGCGCGTAGTGCTGGTCGACGAAGGATTCGACCACGGTGCGGGCATCGGTTCCGGAAGCGTTCGACGGAAAGAAGCTGCGATCGCCGAGGTGGCGCCCGCCGCGCACCATCGCGAGTGTCACGCACCACACGTTGTCGCGCTCGACGGCGACGATCACGTCGACGTCGCCCTTCCCCGTGGATTCCACCGCCTGCCCCGAGAGGATTCTCTGCAGCATGCGGACCTGGTCGCGATATTCCGCGGCGCGCTCGTAGTGGCGCTCCTCGGCGGCGAGCGTCATCCTCGAGGTGAGGTCCTCGATCACGTCGCTTTCCTTGCCCTCGAGGAACTGCTCGGCGTGGCGCACGTCGGCCGCGTATTGCTCCTCGGTGACGAGCCCCACGCAGGGGCCCGAGCAGCGGCCGATCTGGTGCAGCAGGCACGGCCGCGAGCGATGGTTGAAAACCGTGTCGTCGCAGGTTCTCAGCTTGAAGATCTTCTGCAGGTGCCCGATGGTCTCGCGGATCGACCATGCGCTCGGGAACGGTCCGAAATACTTGTTGCCCTTCTGGTGAGCGCCACGGTAGAAGCGGATCTGCGGATACTTGTGCCCGGTGACGAGGATGTAGCCGTAGCTCTTGTCGTCGCGGAACAGGACGTTGTAGCGCGGCGCGAGGCTCTTGATGAGGTTGTTCTCGAGGAGCAGCGCCTCGGCCTCGGTGCGCGTGACCGTGGTCTCCGCGCCCGCGATCTGCGAGATCATCATCGCGGTGCGCGGGCTCTGGTCGCGCTTCTGGAAGTACGACGCGACGCGCTTGCGAAGGTCGCCCGCCTTGCCGACGTAGATCGCCACCGCGTCCGCGTTGAGGAAGCGA
>JADGRS010000224.1 GCA_017880705.1 Burkholderiales bacterium | reverse complement strand
GCGGTGGGGAGCGTCGACAGGCGCAGCTCGATCTCTTCCCCGTCGGGCATGCGCGTCTTGATGCGGCCATCCTGCGGCCGGCGCTTCTCCATCACGTCCATGCGCCCGAGGATCTTGATGCGCGCGGTCATCGCGACCATCACCGAGAACGGCACCTGGTAGACCTCGTGCAGCACGCCGTCGATGCGGAAGCGCAGCAGGCCGATCTCGCGCTTGGGCTCGAGGTGGATGTCGCTCGCACGCTGGTCGAAGGCGTACTGCCACAGCCAGTCCACGAGGTGGACGATGTGGTGGTCGTTCGCGTCGAGGGTGCGCCCCGCGTTGCCGAGCTCCACCAGCTGCTCGAAGTTGGAGAGGCCCGAGGTCTGCACGCCGGAGGCCTCGGCGCGCTTCATGCTCTTCGCGAGGTTGAAGAACTCGCCCTGGTAGCGCTCGATGTCCACCGGGTTCGCGAGCACGCGCTTGATGTTCAGGCGCAGCATCGACGAGAGCTCCGCTTCCCAGCTCGTCATGAAGGGCTCGGAGACCGCGATGGTCACGTCCTTGCCGCTCACCTCGACGGCGAGGATGCCGCGCTGCTTGGCGTAGTCGGCGGACATCACCGCAGTGACCGACTTGAGGTCGATCTTGAGCGGGTCGATGTGATAGAACGGGATCTTCAGCCGCCCGCCCAGCCACTCGGTGATCGCCTGCGGCGTCAGCGGCGACTGCGGTGGCTTCAGCGAGCGCAGCCGCGCCTCGCCGATCAGCGCGATCGGGTGGCGCTTCGCCGTGCTCCCCGACATGCGCGCCTCGTGCATCACCTTCGTCGCCACGGCCGCATCCACGAGCCCGTCCGCGACCATCCAGTCGAGCAATTCCTTCAGCCCGAGCTTGCGGTCCGTTGCCTTGGCGGGTGTGACGGCGGCCATGCCCGAATTATCGCCGAAATTGGTGTCAGGTACGAATTTCGGCGGAGCGCATCGGCGGGCCGATGCATCCGAAATTCGTACCTGACACCAATTTCGGCGGAATTCGTACCTGACACCAATTTCGCTTCAGGCGACGAAGGCGACGATGGCGACGTAGTGCGCGGCGCTGCCGGCGACGACGAAGAGGTGCCAGATGCCGTGGAAGTGGCGGATGCGCTCGTCGAAGAGGTAGAAGACGATGCCGGCGGTGTAGAGGAGCCCGCCCCCGACGAGCCACGCCATCCCCGTCCAGGCGAGCGCGTGGAAGAGCGGCGCGACGGCGACGATCGCGAGCCATCCCATGAGGAGATAGATCGCCAGCGAGAAGAGGCGAGCGCCGCGGGCGAGCACGCACTCCTGCACGATGCCCACTACGGCGAGGGCCCAGACCGTCCCGAAGAGAGTCCATCCCCACGCGCCGTTGAGCGTCACCAGCGCGAAGGGCGTATAGGTGCCGGCGATCAGCAGGTAGATGGAGCAGTAGTCGAGCGTTCGCAAGACCGCCTTCGCGCGCCCGCGCATGCTGTGGTACAGGGTCGAGATGAGATAGAGCAGGAAGAGCGTCGTGCCGTAAATCGAGAAGCTCACGATGCGCCACGGATCGGCCTTCATCGCGCCGAGGACCACCAGCACGGTCGCGCCCACGAGCGCCAGGACTGCCCCGGCCAGGTGCGTGTAGCCGTTGAATCGCTCTCCGTGATACATGCGCCTATCGTCCCGCCGACTCGAGCGCGCGGCGCGCCTGGAGCTGGAGGGCGCGCCAGTGCCGCAGGCACTCGCCTTCGCGTGGCGTCGTGAGCGCGATCGAGCGCGCGAGCTTGACCAACGCCGCGATCGCCTTGTCGTGTTCCGCGGCGAGGACGTATTCCACCTTCACGTCGCGGCAGATTCCCACGCAGGGCCGCGGATCGTCGATCCTTCCGCAACCCACGCACTGCCAGACCTTGATGTGCTCGATGTCTATTGGGTCGATCCGGAATTATCCGGCGTCGCGCCGGTGAGCAAGTACTCCACCAGCTCGGCCACGGGACGAACCATGGCGCCGAAGGGCAGCGGCTCTGAGCCGCGGAAGAAGAGCCCCTTGCTCACGTCGCCGTGCAGCGCGTGCGCAAGGCGCGTCGAGATGCAGAATTGTCCGGCGGTGGCGATGCCGTCGCGCAGGCCGCACATCGCGAGGCATTGCGCCCCGGGCACGCAGCGGCGCGGATCGGCCTTCGCGTGGGACTGCAGCGCCTTTTCGCGCGAGAGGTACTTGCGAAGCCACGGTGTTGCGACTGCGCGCGCCGGCAATCCCGCGACGCTCATGAAAGTCACGATGTCCTCGGGCTTCGCCTCGGCGAGGACCTTCTTGAAGCGCGGGTCGGCGTCACCCTCGACGCATACCGCGAACGCCGTGCCCGCCTGCACCGCGGAGGCGCCCATCGCGAGCAGCGCGCGCACCTGCTCGTGGGAGCTCACGCCGCCCGCGACGATCAGCGGAATCTTCTCGCGCGCGATCCCCAGCTCGTCGAAGACCGCGAAGGTCCCCGCGAGGACCGGCTCGAAGTCGTACTTCGGATTCTTCACGTCGTCCAGGCGCGTGGCACCCACGTGCCCGCCGGCGAATCCCGGATGCTCGATGACGATCGCATCGGGGAGGCGGTTCTTGCGCATCCATTTGCGCAGCACGACGCTCACGCCGCGCGCCTCCGAGAGAATCGGGACGAGGGCCACGTCGGGAAAGCCGCTGGTGAGATCGGGAAGGTCGAGCGGCAGGCCCGCGCCCATCACGATCGCGTGGGCGCCGGATTCGCAGCTTTGGCGGACGTACTCGGCCTGGAGGCTGACGGCCTTCATCACGTTCACCGCGATGGCGCCGTGGCCTTCCGCGAGCGCGAGCGCCGCGCGAATCTCGCGATCGAGCGCGGCGAGGTTCAGCCGGTCGATGGTTTCCTTGTCGCGGGTGCCGAGGCTTTGTTCGAGCAGGTCGGGATGATGCTGCCGCAATTCGACGCTCGAGATCGTGCCCATCGCGCCCAGGCGCGCCACGCTACCCGCGAGGCGATGGGCCGAGATGCCCACGCCCATTCCGCCCTGGACGATCGGGAGAAGGCTTCGGCCGCGCAGATTCCAGCTGCGGAGGCTCGTTTCCATCCCGTCGATCATCCCCGAAGCGCCGCCTTCGCCTTTGATTTGGATCACGGAAATTGGTGTCAGGTACGAATTTCGGAAATTGGTGTCAGGTACACATTTCGGGTGCATCGGCCCGCCGATGCTCGTCGCCGAAATGTGTACCTGACACCAATTTCCTAACTCCCCGCGAGGGGCTTCTCGGGATCGTCCCAGCTGCGCGGATCCTCGAGGGGCTCGAGGTGGATGAGGATCTCGACGTGCGGAAGCTTCGCGCGCACCTCGGATTCGAGCGCCTCGACGATATCGTGGCCGGCCTGCACGCTCATGCTGCCGGGGACGAGCACGTGCACGTCGACGAAACTCTTCGCGCCTGCCACGCGCGTGCGCAGCGCGTGGAAGTCGCAGCCCTGGTGGCGCAGCGAATCCAGCACCGCCGTGATGGCCGCGCGGTCGTCCTCGGGCACGGCGCGGTCCATGAGGCCTTCGAACGAGCGCCGCATCAGGTGCCATCCGGTCCACAGGATCTGGATCGCCACCGCGAGCGCGATGATCGGATCGAGGCGCAGGTACCCCGTCACCTGCACGAGCACCACGCCGATGAAGACTCCCGCGGTGGTCCACACGTCCGTGAGGAGGTGGCGCGCATCGGCTTCCAGCGTGATCGAGCGGTGGGTGCGCGCGGCGCGCAGCATCACCCACGCGCATGCCGCGTTCGCCAGTCCCGCCACCACCGAGAGCGCGAGCCCCGCGCCCACCTGCTCGATCGCCTGGGGATGCGCGAGCCGCGGAATGGCGCTCCACACGATCGCCGCGGCGGCGACGATGACCAACGCGCCCTCGATGCCGCTCGAGAAGTACTGCGCCTTCTCGTGGCCGAAGTTGTGCTCGCGGTCGGGCTTCTCCTCGGCGTAGGTGAGCACCCCGAGCGCGACCAGCGCGGCGGCGATGTTCACGCCCGCCTCCATCGCGTCCGAGAGCATCCCGACGGAGCCCGTGAGGTAGTAGGCCCAGAACTTGAGCCCGATCGTGAGGATCGAGGTCGCGAGCGACAGCCACGCGTAGAAGGTGGGACTGCGCTCGCTCACGCGGCGACCCTCTCGTGCTTGCGGATGAGGCGCGCGCCCTCCTTCACCACGAAGCGCTGGAACGCCTGCGTGATGAGCGGCAGCCTGCGGTCGCGCCGATGGACGACGTACCACTGGCGCATGACGGGGAAGCCCTTCACGGGAATCACGGCGAGGCGACCAAGGGCGAGCTCCTGCTGCACCGCGTGTGCGGACAGGAATCCTACCCCGAAGCCCGCCGCGACCGCCTGCTTGATGGTCTCGTTGCTCGCGATCTCCATCTCGATGCGCGGCACGATGCCCGATTCGTTGAACGCCTGCTCCATCGCAAGGCGCGTGGCCGACCCCGGCTCGCGCGTGATGAGGGGCTCCGCGGCGATGCGCTCGAGGGCCACGCTCCTCTTCCCCGCGAGCGGGTGGCTCGGCGCCGCGACGATCACGTGGGGATGCGGCGCGAAGGATTCCGCGACGAACTCCGCGTGGGCCGGCGGGTGGCTCATCACCGCGAGGTCGATCTCGTGCGCGGCGAGGCGCGCGAGGAGCTCGTCGCGGTTGCCCACCGAAAGGCGCACGCGGATGCGCGGATGGCGATCGCGGAACGAGGCGAGGATCCACGGGAAGAAATAGTCGCCCGCGTTGATGACGGCGACGTCGAGGAAGCCCTGCTCGAGGGAGGCGAGGCCTTCGATCGCCTCCTCGGCTTCGCGGATCTGCGCGAGGATTTCCCGCGTCCTCGCGAGCACCTCCTCGCCCGCCTGGGTGAGCTTCAGGTGGCGCCCGACGCGCTCGAACAGGCCGGCGTGCGCGTGCCCCTCGAGGAGGCGGATCTGGATCGACACGGCCGGGGGCGTGAGGTGCAGCTCCTCGGCGGCGCGGGTGAGGGAGAGGTGCCGCGCGGCGGCCTCGAAGACGCGCAGCTGGCGCAGCGTGGCGTTCTTCATGATTAAGCGATCGCTTAATGAAACGGTAACTACATTTTACTTTCGTTTAACGCCGCCGGGCAATACGATGGTCCCATGCCGACCGACCAGGAGGTTTCCATGGCGACCGATCGCAAATCATTGAACCGCGCCTTCTGGGACCTGGGGCTGCGCTTCCATTGGGACGAGGGCATCTGGACGGCGCTGATGGGGCTGCCCACCCTGCGCGCCCAGCTCGCCTACTACCTCGACCGCCACCAGCCCCACCTCCTCGCGGTCTACGACGTCGACTTCCTCACTCGCATCGTCGAGGAGCGCCTCACCTCCCCTGTCGATGCGCGCGTAGGTTTGGAAGCGCACCGCAGCTAGGCTTCACGCCATCCATCGAACTCGGGATGAAGCTCGACCCGGGGGACCTCGACCTTTCTGAGGGGAGGGATCTCGCTACTTACAATAGCGCTCGAATTTCCTTGAGTTCTTCTCTCGCGCGATGAGCGGGGCACCCCCTCTCGAGCTCCACCCCAACACTTCAATGAGGCTCATAGGAGTTGGGCCGTGCATGTCCAGTCGATCTCAAAAAAATTGTGGTCCGCTTTGATGCTCCTCGCATCGCCGCCAATGGATCACCGGCAGCCCCCTGGCGCGGGCTGCACATCGTGAATGCGTCGCGCATCGCCGTTCTTCTTGGCGATTCACATCTAAAATCCTGGGGACGGTCGGAATGTGCGCGCAGAGCCATCCATCGAACTCTTGGGATGAAGCTCGAGAGGGGGTGCCCCGCTCATCGCGCGAGAGAAGAAC
>JADGRS010000223.1 GCA_017880705.1 Burkholderiales bacterium | reverse complement strand
GCCCCGGCACGCCACGCAACGCAACATCTCGCCGAGCGGGCGCGCCGCCGCATCGCGCTTCTCGGCGATCTCCTCGAAAAGCTTCAGGGTCGCGCCGGGCGTAAGCGCCGCGCTCTCGAACTGGTCGAACCAGATCGCATGGCACGCGTAGCAGACGTCGAGGTCGACGCGCGCCTGGACCTTGCCCTCGTACGCCTCGAGGCTCATCGCGTCGCCGCAACTCGGGCAGGCGCGCGACGACCGGCGGGACTGAGCGATCGCCTCGCTCACGGCTTCTCGGCGAGCGCCTTCAGGTTCGCGAGCCCGCCCTCGAAGTCGGGCCCCACGATGCGATCCATCATGAAGGCGACGTAATGCTTGAGGGGGTTGCCGCCCACGTCGCCCGAATTGGTCCAGGTGATCCGCGTGGTACTTCCCGAAGGCTCGAGCGTGAGGGCTCCCGCGGAGCGCATGTTGTATTCGGGAAAGGCGAGCGAGTACTCGACGACGCGATCGGGCTCGACGCGCGTGAACTCCATGCTTCCGCTGCCCTCGCTCTTGCTCACCCACTCCCACTTCGCACCCATGCCGAAAGGCGGGCCCTTGTAGATGATCTTCATGTTCGGGTCGCGCTGGTTCCAAACGCTCCAGTTTGCCCATTGCTTCGGCTCGACCACGAGGTTGTATACGCGATTGGCGGGAGCGTTGATGACGACGGAGCGCTGCACGGTGAACTTCGAAGGAAGGAAGATACCCGCGATGACGAGCGCAAGCACGATCGCGCCGACGACTGCCAGGGTCCATTGGACGATCTTCATTTTATGGGGCCTCCCTGCGGTAGTATAAGTCGGCGCAGCGGGATCCATACATGTGCAGTCGCTACTTTCTCGACGCGGACGGCAACGTCATCGCGTATACGTTCCGCGTGCCGATGAGCGAGCCCGCGGCGAGACGCTTCAACATCGCGCCGACGCAGCTCGCGCCCGTGATCCGCACCGGCGAGGGCGGCTCGCGCGAAGCCGCGCTCCTGCGCTGGGGCCTCGTGCCCTTCTGGGCGAAGGATCTCTCGGCGGGCACGAAGATGATCAACGCTCGCAGCGAAGGGATCGAGGCGAAGCCCGCCTTTCGTGCGGCGGTGAGGCAGCGGCGCTGCCTGGTTCCTGCCACGGGATTCTACGAATGGAAGGGCGCCGCGGGACACAAGCAGCCCTACGCGATCACGCTTCCCGATCGGCCGCTCTTCGCGTTCGCGGGGTTGTGGGAACGCTGGCGGCCCGAAGGCGGCGACGCGGTCGAGACGTTCACGATCGTGACCTCGGAGGCCAATTCCCGCGTCGCGGAGATTCACGATCGCATGCCGGTGATCATCCCGCCGGATGCGGAAGAGCGCTGGCTTTCCGCGGACCCGGCCGACGCGCTCACGCTCCTGACGCCCTACGACGGGGCGATGAAGCTGCGCGCGGTGAGCAGGCTCGTGAGCAGCCCGAAGAACGACGTGCCCGAGTGCCTGAACGATGCGGAGCCGGGCTGGGGGCAGCAGGAGCTTCTCTAGTCCGACGGCAGGTACTCCCGGTCATCCTCGAGCACCGCGGCCAGCCCCGCGAGCGGAAGCACCGAGCGGCGGTGCTTCGCGATGTGGCTCACGAGAATGCGATAGATGTCGGGATCGAAATCGATCTCGGCGCGCGCCTGCGCGAGCTCCCGCAGGTCGTCCTCGGAGCGCGCCGTGCCCAGGTGCGACCAGCGTTCGAAGACGTGCGCCTCCTCGAACGCGCCGTCGTGATGGCGCTCGCGGATGGCGACGCGCCCGGGCCAGGGCCAATCGGCGAGGCGGTGCGGCGCGAGCGCCGTGACGAGGCGCAGGTTGTGCTGCTCCGCGGTCTCCTCGCCGAGGCACGCGCCGCGGCATTTCCTCACCTGCCGCGCGAAGCACGGGCCGCCGCGCTTCTCCCAGCCGAGCTGGCGCCAGCACAAGCCTTCATCGCCGGCGACCTGCTCGAGAAGCGCTTTCACGTGCGCCCTCGTCGCGAAGGGCCCGTAGAGCGCCTCGGCCCCGGTATCGCGCGCGCTCCAGTCGATGTCCTTCGCCTGCACCACCGCCGGCGGCGAGCGCAGGTCCGGCAGCCGGATGAAGCACGCGTTCAACTTCCGGCGCAGCCGATAGTTGTGCAGCGGCAGGAGGTCCTTCACGAGGCGCGCCTCCCTCAGGAGCGCGCCCAGCTCGCCCGCGGTCTCCTCGACCTCGATGCGCCGGATCTCGCCCGAGAGGCGAACGTCGTTCGCCGAGCGGTAGTCGCCCGAGAAGTGCGAGCGAATCCGGTCGCGCAGGTTCACGCTCTTGCCGATGTAGATCGGCAGGTCGTTCACGCCGTAGAAGCGATACACCCCGGGGCCCTCGGGCAGCCCCTCGAGCGCGTCGGGCGCGAGCTGCGGCGGAAGGCTCGGAATCTTGAGCAGGCGCTTCACCGCGGCCTCGATCTCCGTGGCGTCGCGCTCCCGGTAGAGCATCTGCACGAAGCGCCACAGGGCGCGCGCGTCGCCCAGCGCCGAATGCCGGCCGGTGCGCGCCGAATGCCCTTGCGCGCCGCTTCCTGAAGCGCTTTCGGCGAGATACGAATCCTGCAGCCCGTGGCGCGTGATGACCGCGTCGAGCCCGTGGCCCACGGCCTCGGGATAGAGCTTGCGCGACAGGCGCACGGTGCAGAGCACGTCGGCCGTGTACTTCACGTCCATGCGGCGAAATTCGTTCTTGAGGAAGCCGTAGTCGAAGCGCGCGTTGTGGGCGACGAAGAGGTGGCCCTCGAGGCGCTCGAGCACCTCGCGGCGCACTTCGGCGAAGGTCGGCGCGCCGCGCACCATCTCGTTGGTGATACCCGTGAGGACGCGAATGTCCTCGGGAATGCTGCATTCGGGATTCACCAGCGTGGACCACTCGTCCAGAAATTCGCCGTCGGCCACGCGCACGATGCCGATCTCGGTGATGCGGTCCCCGGTGGGCGTGGTCCCGGTGGTTTCCAGGTCCACGAAGGCGATTGCGGGCGCGAACATTTCGGCTTCGATTATCGCACTCCCATCCTGCCGCGGGCGGCGGCGAAGGGTAAAATGGAAGACCTTCCGGAACGCCGCCATGCCCAGAACCCGCGCCAAAGCCCACCTCCGACTCACCCGCGACGCCGAGCGCCTCATCGCCCTCTCGAACGGGCTGAACGCCTCGGGGAGCCTCACCGAAGACCGTTTCTGGGAAGCCGAGATGTCCGCCCTCACGGCGAAGCTGCTCGAGAACGGAAACGACGCGCCCATCGACGGCGCGCTCGACCACCTCTACGCGACGAACCTCGGCGCCTACGACACGCTGATCGAGCTGGTCGAGAACGATTCGGAGTCGCTCGTCGTCATGCAGGCCGACCACGCGTGGCAGGCATTGCTCATCGCGGCGCCGATCGTCGCGTGGTCCAAGTACGCGATCCCGTCGGGCGCCATCTCGCGCGGCGAGGCCGACGCGCTTCGCGTGCAGCTGCAGGCGCACGTGCTCGCGGAAGGCGCGCGCGTGACGCTCGTGCCCTACCTCTATTCGATCGACCAGCTGCCGCGGCACTTCTCGGAGCTGCGCAAGCTCGCCACGCGGCTGGCCGAAGCCGCGATCGCGAACGAGGCGCCGCGCCTCGACCTCGCGCGCTTGCCCGAGACCGCGCATCTGCTCGCCGACACGCGCTTCCTCGTCGCGTGCGCCGCGGTGCCCCGGGGCCAGGCGATGTTCCGCTGGCAAGAGGACGCCTCGGGTCACGCCGGGCGCGCGGGCAGTCTCGAGCAATGGATCGCGCAGGCCCGCCCGACGATCTCGAAGCTCCTTCCGGGCTGCGTGTTCGAATGCCTGCTCCCCGACGCGTATTACGTGAATTGCCGCGAGTCCGACCGGCGCGTGCGCCCTTTCGGCGTCCGCGCGGCGGTCGCGTTCCTCGAGAATGCCTTGAAGGCAAAGGCGGCCGAGATCCACGCCGTCGTCGCGGGCTTCGGCGAAGAGCGCGTCGACGAGTACCGCATCGCGTTCACGCGCGGCGACGACTCCGAGGTCGCCCATGGAGTCGTCTGGCCCCTCTACGGGCGCGAGGACGAGACCGCGCACCCGGGTCCCCTTGACGAGGCACTAGCGCAGCTCGCCGAGTGCGGCGTGACCGAAGTGAAGAAGCTTCCCGGCACCTTCACGCCCGAGTACTGCGAGGATTGCGGCGCGCCGCTGTTCGCCAATGGCGAGGGCGAGATCGTGCACGCGGAGCTTCCCGAGGAAGCGGACGTCCAGGCGGCCCACTTCCACTGACGCAGAAAAAACTGGTGTCCAAGAGGAAATTGGTGTCAGGTACGCATTTCGGAAGCATCGGCATGCCGATGCTCGCCGCCGAAATGCGTACCTGACACCAATTTCCGACTTCTCATGGACGCCCTTTCGGAAGTTCTGCGACTCGCGCGATTCACCGCCGGCGTCACTCTCGACGCCACGGCGCGCGCGCCGTGGTGTGTGTCCGTCTCGGCCACTCCGGCGATGGCCCGCGCGCACCTGGTGATCGAGGGCGAATGCCTCCTGAAGACCGGCACGAGCGAGGCGATCGCGTTGAAGACGGGCGAGCTCGCACTGCTGCCGCGAGGAGACGCGCACCTCATCGGCAGCTCGCTCGACGCCGACGCCCGGTCGCTCTCGACTCTCGTGAAGACGCCCGTCGCGGGCGAGCTGGTGCCGATCCGCATCGGCGGCGACGGGGCGCCCACGCGATGGATCGCGCTCTCGGCGTCGATCGAGCGCCATCTCGCCGAGCCGCTCATCGCCTCGCTTCCCGACGTGATGCGCGTGGACCTACACAATGCGCCGGCGCTCTACTGGCTCACCGACGCGCTCGGCCTCACGCTCTCCGCGAGCGCCGCGCCCCCGGTGGGCGCTACGGCCGAACGCTCGCGCCTCGCCGAGCTCGTCATCATCGAGGCGATCAGCCGCTACGTTTACTGGCTGCCGCCGGGCGGCAGGGGCTGGATCGCCGGCCTCAACGATCGCTACGTGGGGCGCGCGCTCGCCCTCGTGCACGGGCGTCCCTCGGAGCCCTGGACCGTCGAGCGCCTTGGGCGCCAGGTGGGACTGTCGCGAAGCGCGCTCGCCGATCACTTCAGCGAGGTGATGGGCGAGCCGATCTTCGCGTTCCTCACGCGATGGCGATTGCTGATGGCCGCGGAATATCTCCTCACCACCACGCGCCGCGTCGAATCGATCGCCCACGACGCCGGATACGAATCCGCGGGCGCCTTCTCCGCCGCGTTCAGGCGCGCTTTCGGAAAGCCTCCCTCGATCTGGCGCAAGAGAAGGCGCGTGCGAACGGCGTAGCCGCGAAGCGCTCGCGCGGTCAGGCCGGCTTGAGCGCCTGGAAGAGAAACGGCAGCGACACGTCCATCCGGTAATCCACGTCCGAATGGTTGTCGTCGAACTCCTCGTAGTCGTGCTTGATCCCCGCTTCATGGAGCCGCTTGGACAGGATGCGCGCGCCGTAGTGGATGTGGTACTGGTCGCGCGAGCCGCAATCGATGTAGATGCCGCGCAGCGACTCGAGGTTCTTGCGATACTTCGCGACGAGGTTCACCGGATCGTTGTCGCGCCAGCGCTTCCACCGCTCGGGGATGATCTCGCCCGTCTCGAGATTCAGCGGCAGGCGAAAGCCGTTGGGCGCCGCGGGATCCGGATCGTAGCTCGCGGCCATGCAGAGGTTCATGATCGCGTGGCCCTCCGCCATCGACATCTTGGGCTTCTTCCATACCTCGTCGAGGAAGCGCCTCACGCGCCCGTCGTCGAGGCCCTCGCCGGCGCCCTTCTCGAGCTTCATCACATCGTAGGC
>JADGRS010000222.1 GCA_017880705.1 Burkholderiales bacterium | reverse complement strand
TTCCAGATCACCGCTCGCACCGGTCGCGACTGGAGGTACTACGGCGATGCCTTCAACGTGTCGCTCTTCCCCGTGGGCGCGCTCGAGGCCGCGACGACGCGGGCGCGAATCGAGAGCAGGCCCTATCTCCTCCCCCTGCGGGTGCTCGAGGTCGGAACCGGGAAGCGCTTGGTGGAATCCATCGCACGCGGCTTGAACCAGGCGGTGAACAAGCGCCTCAAGGCCGAGCACGAGGCGGCGGAACAAGCCTCGCTCCAGGCGCAGCTCCACCGGGCGCGTCTTGGGCTGCTCCAGGCGCAAGTTGAGCCGCATTTCCTCTACAACACCCTCGCTAACCTGCAGCTCCTCATCCGCGACGACGCGCGCGCGGCGGAGAAGATGACGGGCGACCTCATCCGGTACCTGCGCCTCTCGGTGCCGGATTTCCGCACCGGGGAGTTCACGCTCGGGCGCGAGATCGATCTCGTGCGCGCGTACGTCGATATCATGAAGATCCGCATGAGGGATCGGCTCGAGGTCGACATCGCGGTGGATGACGATGCCGCGGCCCGCCCCTTCGCGCCGCTCCTCCTGCACACGCTCGTCGAGAATGCGATCAAGCACGGCCTCGAGCCGCGTCCCGAAGGAGGGCGGATATCGATCGATGCGCGCTCGCTCCCGGGCGGCGGGCTGCGCATCGCGGTCGCCGACACGGGCATGGGACTCCAGGCCGGGCGCCACGGATCGGGGATGGGCCTCGTGAACCTGCGTGAGCGACTGAAGCTTCTCTACGGCGAGCGCGCGCGCCTCTCGATCGAGCCCGATACGCCGTCGGGTGTCGTGTGCGTCATCGAAATCGCAGCCGCGGGAGCGCACGCGCCATGACCCGCGCCGTCATTGCCGAGGACGAGCCGCTGCTTCGCGACGAGATGCGCGCGATGCTGCGGCGCGTCTGGCCCGAGCTCGATGTGGTCGCGCTCGCATCCGATGGCCCGGCGGCGATCGCCGCCATCGAAGAGCATCGGCCCGAAGTCGTCTTCCTCGACATCAAGATGCCCGGCTTGAGCGGCATCGAGATCGCGCGGGCCATCGGCAACCGCGCCCATATCGTCTTCGTGACCGCCTACGACCGCTACGCGATCGAGGCCTTCGACAACGGCGCGATCGACTATCTCGTGAAGCCCGTGACCGAGGAGCGGCTGGCGACCACGGTGGCACGCCTCAAGGCGAGGCTCGCGTCGGCGCCCGCTTCGCTCGAGGCGACGCTCGAGAAGGTGGCCGAGGCGCTGCGCAGGGAGAGCCGCGAGCCGTTGCAGTGGATCACCGCCTCCCAGGGCACGCAGACGCGCCTGGTGCTGGTGCAGGATGTCGTCTACTTCCAGTCGGACGCCAAGTACACGCGGGTGGTGACGCGCGAGGGCGAACTGCTCATAAAGAAGCCGATCAAGGCGCTCGCCGACGAGCTCGATCCGGGGGCCTTCCGCCAGGTCCACCGTTCGACGATCGTCAACCTGCGCGAGATCAAGGCCCTCGTGCGGGACGACACGGGGCATGCCGCGATCCACCTCAAGTCGCTGCCCGAGACGCTCGCGGTGAGCGACACCTACCTGCACCTCTTCAAGCAGATGTAGCCGCCGGGCCGCCTCAGCCGTCCTTCAGCGCGTATCCGTACGCGAGGTTGGTGCGCTGCGGATCCTTGTCGTAGACCTGCCGGCAATGCGCGAGGTGATCGACGGCGAGCGCCGCCTGCTGCGAAGGCTTGAAATCGTAGAGCCGCGCGTTGTTGCTCCCGAATATCGCGGTCTTCACCGCGCCATCGGCGGGGCCCAGGGGCTTGAAGCCGTGCTTGCGCTGGAGCTCCTCGGGGATCTCGAGCCGGCGCAGCGCCTCGATCTGCCACTGCGGCGAGCCGGTCCAGATCGCGTCGGTGCCCCAGCACACGTGATCGGCTCCGAGGCCGCGAACCAGCTGGCCCATCATCACCGCCGAGACGCGCGGGTCGGCGATTGTGGATTGCGCGAAGAGCTGGCCCACGTCGGCGTAGACATTGGTCACGCCGTGCTTCGCGGGGATCTCGGCGAGGTCGGTGACCCACTCGATGCGCCCGGTCTTCTCGAACTGGGCCCACGCGTCCTCGGTCCTGCCGCCGCCCGCGAAGCGATAGGCGCCGTGATAGATGATGAAGTTCAACTGCGGCCAGTCCTTCGCCGCCTTGGCCACGTCGCGCACGTCGGAGTATTGGAGCAGATTCGGGAATTGCGCCTCCACCGAGGGCGGGAAGAGTCCCTTGTGGATGCAGACGTTCTTCAGCCCCGCGGCGAGAAACTTTTCGTAAGCAGGATAGACGAGCTTCTCGTCGTCGAGGCGCCAGGGATGCTTCGACAGGTCCTTGTGCGAATTGTCGCCGATCGTGTAGCCCTTCATGGAGTCGGGCTTCAAGTCGCGGATCGCGTGGTCGACCTGCTCCATCCACCCGGGGTAGCCCGGCGTGAAGATCGCGTGGCTGAACATGCGCTTCGACTTCGCGAGGCCGTTCACGTCGGCGCGGGCCTGCGCCTTCATCTCGTTGGTGAGGAACCAGTCCTCGGGAATTTCCGAGGGCGCGCCGCTGATGCACGCGACCTTGGTGTCGCTGTCGAGATAGATCTCCTTGAGATAGTTGCCGAACATCAGGTCGTCGATGGTCTGCTCCTTGCCCGCGAGCGCCGGATTCCATCCCGCCTTGCCCACCGCGTTGCGTTGCGCGACGAAGCCCATGATGCGCGTGCCGGGCCTCAGGAAATGGGTGTGCATGTCCATGATGAATTGCCCGGCGAGCGCCTGGGCGCGCGCATCGGCGCGCTCCGGCTCGGCCGCCTCCTTGCGATCGACGCCGTAGGTCTTGCCGTAGGTGTCGTTCATGGCGACGAAGGCCGCGGCCATGCCGGCCGCGGTTCCGAAGAAGCGGCGGCGGCTCATGCCCAGGCGCCTGGCCATGCGCGCGCCGATCTGCTTCACGCGCGCCTCGAATTCGCGTTGCTTCGGCGTTTGCGGCGACGGCATGAACTCGTCGCTCGAGACCGACTGCACCGGGATGGGGGAGGGGAAAAGTGATTCGGCCGAAGCGAGCCTCGCGAGCTCTTCGGGGGACAGCATGCTCATGGCATCCTCCTGCGTCGATCGCGTGGGGCGCGATTCAGCAGGATATTAGTACACCTTGGCGATTCCTCTTACTCTTCTTCGGTCGCCTCGCGCGACCACTCGCGCACGGCGCGCGCCGCGGCGGACCGGGTGTAGAAGAATCCGTCGCGCACGAAGCCCGAGATCACCGTCGCCTTGGCCGAGACGACCCGACCGTTTGGCGCGCGGTCCGCAACCGCTTCTTCCGGAAGGCCGTCGAGGAGATGGAAGGGCGCGAGGCGTCCGTCGGCGAAGCGCGAGGGGAAGATCGTGTGCGTCGAAAAATCGAAGAAGGCCGGACGGAACCGGAGACCGGCATTCTCCTCGCTGCGCCCGCCCGTCCCGAGGTGGACGGTGTTTTCGCGCTGCAGCTGCTTTTCGGTCATCACGCGTTTCATGTGCGCCTCCGGAGGGCCTGGTGTGGCCCGAGTTCACGAAGCCAGTCTCTGCCTCCTCGTAACGCTTCACTATGGGAAATGTCTCAATCCGTCCGGCATGATTCGCCGCCAGCGGCGATAGGCGGTCGTCCGGGGCCGACGTAGGGCGTTGTCCTACGGTTTTCTTACTGATGAAACGCGCATTACTTTTTTGGAATTTCGGCTCGCCTCCTTCCGCGCGCACGGGTCTCATGGCCGCTCGATCAACTTCATCGGGGAGTCCCATGAACACCAAGCTCGCAAGTGTTGTCGCATGCACCGTCGCTTCCGGCGCCGCCGCGCTCGGCGCCATCGCCGCGGATACCGACAGGTCGCATTCCCAGCAAAGCCGCTTCGCCACCTGCGCCCACGAGTCGAAGGGACTCAAGGGCGATGCCCATCAGGACTTCATGAGCGAATGCCTGAAGGGCCACGAGGAGGAAGCGGCGGAGCTGAAGAAGGACGCGCCGCACAAGACCTCGGCGGACGCCTCGTTCCAGCAGGGCAAGATGAAGATCTGCAACGACGAGGCGGGAAAGAAGAACCTGCACGGCGACGAGCGCCGCGCGTTCATGAGCAGCTGCCTGAAGGGCTAGCGTTACGCCACGACCTTGCCGCTGCTTGCCGCGGTCGCGGCGGGCAGCGGATGGTCGCGGTATTGCTCGCGCAGCGCCGTCTTCATGAGCTTGCCGGTCGCCGTGTGCGGAAGCTCCTTCGCGAACACCACGTCGTCAGGAATCCACCACTTCGCGACCTTCCCTTCGTAGAAGGCGATGAGCTCCTCGCGCGCCAGTTGCTGCCCGGGCTTGAGCACGGCGATGAGGAGCGGACGCTCGTCCCATTTCGGGTGCCGGCATGCGATCACCGCGGCCTCCTGGACGGCGGGGTGCGCCATCGCGATGTTCTCGAGGGCGATGGAGCTGATCCATTCGCCGCCGGACTTCACCACGTCCTTGCTGCGGTCGGTGATCCTCAGGAACCCGTCGGCGTCGATCGTCGCGACGTCGCCTGTCGGAAACCAGCCGTCGATGAGCGGGCTTTGGGCCGCCTCGTAATAGCCGCTCACCACCCACGGCCCGCGCACGTGGAGATCGCCGAACGCCTTGCCGTCCCACGGCAGGTCCCGCCCCTCGGAGTCGACGATCTTCCAGTCGACGCCGAACACGACGCGCCCCTGCTTCTCGCGGATCGCGCGCCGCTCCTCGGGAGGCAGGGAAAGGTGCTTCTCCTTCAGCTTGCACACGCTGCCGAGGGGCGACATCTCCGTCATGCCCCACGCGTGGTTCACCTCGATGCCGAACTCGTCCTCGAGCGCGCGGATCATGGCCGGCGGGCACGGGGCCCCGCCGATGATCGTGCGCTTCAGCGTCGTGAGGCGCACGCGGTTCTCCCTCATGTACTGGATGAGCCCGCCCCACACCGTCGGCACGCCCGCGGAGAACGACACGCGCTCGCTCTCGAAGAGCGCGTGCAGCGACTTGCCGTCGAGGGCCGCGCCGGGGAAGACGAGCTTCGCGCCCACCAGCGGCGCGGCGAAAGGCAATCCCCAGGCATTCGCGTGGAACATCGGCACCACGGGCAGCGCGGAATCGCTCGCGGAAAGGCACATCGCGTCGGGCAGGCAGATCGCGTAGGCATGCAGCACGGTCGAACGATGGCTGTAGAGGGCGCCCTTGGGGTTGCCCGTCGTGCCCGACGTGTAGCAAAGGCCGCAGGCGGTGTTCTCGTCCAGCGCTGGCCATTCGAATGCGTCGGTTTCGGCCGCGAGGAGATCCTCGTAGCAGAGGAGCCCCTCGGCTCCCGCCGGCATGTGCGCGCGGTCGGTCATGAGGACGAGGTGCTTCAGGTGCTTGCACAGAGGCAGGATCTTCTGCACCAGCGGCAGGAACGTGAGGTCGAGGAAGAGCACCTTGTCCTTCGCGTCGTTCAGGATCCAGGCGATCTGCTCGGGAAAGAGCCGTGGGTTCACGGTGTGCATCACCATGCCGCTTCCCGCGACCGCATAGTAGATCTCGAAGTGGCGGTAGCCGTTCCACGCGAGCGTCGCGACCCGGTCGCCCGGCTGCAATCCGAGCTTGCCCAGGGCGTTGGCCGCGCGGCGCGACCGCTCATGGGCGTCGTGATAGGTGTAGCGATGCAGGTCGCCCTCGACGCGTCGCGAGACGATCGGCGTGTCGCGATGGTGGCGATCGGCGTGGCGGATCAGGTCGGAAACCAGCAACGGCATTTCCATCATCAATCCACGCATGGCCTTCTCCCCGGAAAGGACTCTCGGAATACTACTATGCCGCTGCGCTGCTCA
>JADGRS010000221.1 GCA_017880705.1 Burkholderiales bacterium | reverse complement strand
CGGGCTTCGAGATCGCGCCGAAGCTCATGGCGCTCACGTTGACGATCGAGCGGGCGAGGAACGGGTGATCGCAGAATCCCTCGCCGATCATGAGGGGTGGCGTGGCTTCCTTCTCCCATTCCTGCACCGGAAATGCCGCGTTCACGAAGAGGATCGCGCCCGGCGCCTTCATGTCGTAGGTCGAGCCGAAGCCGATGATGCCGCTGCCGTCTTCCTTCTTCGCCACGCGGTAGACCCACGCGCGCGTCGCGCGGTTGAACGGCATCTCGTCGCGGTCGCCGGCGAAGAAGTACTGGCGGAAGTACTCGCCCTGCTTCTCGAAGAGGTAGCGCAGGCGCCCGATGACGGGGTAGTTGCGCAGGACCGCGTGCTTCTTCTGCGTGACGTCCTCGATGAAGAGAAAGACGATCACCGCGAAGGCCACGATCGCCAGGAGCGTTCCGGCTCCGACGGACAGGATGCTCAGCGCTCCGGACATGGCTCTCCCCCAGTCAAATGCGTCGCAGCGCGGAGTATAGCGGGCGGTGATTGACCCCGGCACGGGGCGGAAGCAATATCACTCGTTTCGTCGATCGCGAGGCGCGCTGCGATGATTCTCGAGGCGGCACCGTTGCAGGTGAGGGCCGGGATGTCGGAAGCCTTCGAATCCGCGTTCCGCGAAGCGCAGGCCATCATCTCGTCCATGCCGGGCTATCGCTCCCACGAGCTGCAGCGGTGCATCGAGCGCGAAGGGCACTATCTCCTCCTGGTGCGCTGGGACAGCGTCGCGGACCATGAGGAAGGATTTCGCAAGTCGCCGCAGTACCAGCAGTGGAAGAAGTTGTTACATCATTTTTATGACCCATTTCCCATGGTCCTTCACTATTCGCAGGTTCCGGTGGGCCGGGAGGAGATTCGATGAAACGAATGCTGACGATGGGCGCGGTGCTCCTGTTCGCGGGAGCCGTTGCGCGAGCGGCGCCGTGCACGACGGCGAGCGCCCCATGTACCGAGATGGTCGGCGTGGCGGGATCGCCCGGACGCACGATGGTCTATCGCAGTTATCCGCTCGAGGCGAAGAATCCGGCCATCACCCGGGCGCTCGTCGTGGTTCACGGCCTGGGGCGCGACGCGGACAACTACTACCGCCATGCCCTCGCCGGCGGATTCCTTGCCGACGCGCTGGGCGACACGGTGATCATCGCGCCGCGCTTCGCGTCGAACGAGGGCGGATCGTGCAAGGACGCGCTCGCGCCTGGCGAGCTGGGCTGGCATTGCCAGCCGAGGAACGACACGTGGCGCACCGGCGGCGCGGCGGTCGACAGCGAGGTGACTTCCTTCGATATCGTTGACGAGCTGCTGCGCAAGCTTACGCGCAAGGACGTGTTTCCCAACCTGAAGGCGATCGTCGTCGCGGGCCACTCGGCGGGCGGCCAGTTCGTCACGCGCTACGAGATGGCGAACCGCGTGCACGATGGCCTCGCCGTGAAGCTCACCTATGTCGTCGCGAATCCTTCCGCATACACCTACATGGACGCGCTTCGTCCGACGGTGAGCGCGTTTCCGGAAACTGTCGCTTCCGCTGCACCCGGCTATCACGCGCCGCTCCCCGCGAATCCGCCGGCCGCGTTCGCGCCGTTCGCCGATGCGCGCAACTGCACCGGCTACGACACCTGGCCTTACGGCCTGCCGGGCCGCAACGGCTACGCGGCGAAGGTGAGCGACGAAGACCTGAAGAAGCAGCTCGCCGCGCGGCCGACGACGTACCTCCTCGGCGAGCTCGACATCCTGCCGCTCTACGGCTTCGACAGCAGCTGCTCCGCGATGGCGCAAGGCTCGACGCGGCTTGCGCGCGGGCTGGCGTACGCGAAATACGTCGGCGAAAGATATGGCGCGAAGCACAAGGCGGTCGTCGTGCCGGCATGCGGGCACAACGGGCGATGCATGTTCTCTTCGGAGGTGTCGCTGCCCCTGCTCTTTCCGAAGGAGTGACGCGGCGCCGCTTACTTGAGGAGCGTCTGCTTGGCGAACTCCACCGTCGCGTAGAACTGGTAGTCGGCGTTGGGCTTCTTCGCGAAGCCGTGGCCCTCGTCCCTTGCCATCAGGAACCACACGGGCGTGCCTTGCTTCTTCAGCGTCGCCACGATCTGCTCGGCCTCGGTGTAGGGCACGCGCGGGTCGTTGAGGCCAGCCACGACGAAGAGCGGCTTGGTGATCTTGTCGACGCTCTTCAACGGCGAGATCGACTCGAGGAAGGCGCGCATCGCCGGGTCGCGCTCGTCGCCGTACTCGACGCGGCGCAGGTCGCGGCGGTAGCTCTCGGTGCGCTCGAGGAAAGTCACGAAGTTGGAGATGCCGACCACGCTCACCGAGCTCGCGATGCGGTCGGCGAAATGCACCGAGCTCGCGAAGGTCATGTAGCCGCCGTAGCTTCCGCCGGTGATCATCACGCGTGAGGCGTCGAGATCGGGCTGCTGCGCGATCCAGTCGAGCAGCGCGCCGATGTCCTTCACCGAGTCCTCGCGGTTCATGCCGTTATCCAGCTTGAGGAAGGTCTTGCCGAATCCTTCCGAGCCGCGCACGTTCGGATAGATCATCGCGACGCCGAGCTCGCTCACGAAGTAGTTGTTGCGCCCGATGAAGCCGGGGCGCGCCTGCGCCTCGGGGCCGCCGTGGATGTTGACGATGACGGGCCGCTTTCCGGTGAACTTCGCCGGGGGCTGGTACTGGAAGCCCGTGATCTCGCGCTCGTCGAAGCTCCTCCATTTGATGAGGCGCGGCTCGACGAATTCGCTCGTGTTGAGCTGCGGGTTGTTGCCGTTCGTCCAGCGCGTGAGCTCGTTCGTCGCCAGGTTGTACGAGAACACGTCGCCCGCTGAGCGCGCCGCGCTCATGTGGAAGGCGACCTCGCTCGATTTCGGGCGCCACTGCAGGCCGCCGATGACGCCCTGCATGAGCGGCGGGCGCGACATCTCCTTCAAGGTCGTGGTGTCGACGAAGCGCAGCACGTCGGAGCCGTTCTCGTTGGTGATGAAGGCGAGGCGGTTCGCGTCGAAGGAGATATCGTAGTCGTCGACGTCGTAGTGGTGTTGCCCGCTGAGAACCTTTTCCGCGCCGCCATCGAGCGGCAGGTACGCGAGGCGGCGGAATTCGCTCCCGCGATCGCTGATGGTGAAGAGGGCCTTGCCGTCCTTCGAGAAGCGGGTCTCGGCGTAGTAGACCGGTTCCTTCGATACGGGCGTCACGCGCCGCTTCTTGCCGGTGGCCACATCCATCACCCAGATGTGCGACTGGGTCGCGGACATGTATTCGATGAAGACGAGTCTGCGGCCATCCTCCGAGAAGCGGAAGCCGGACCATCCGCCGCCGTCGAGCCGCGCGATCACGCGGTCGGTCGCGGGCTTGAGGGGATTGGCCACGTGCACGATGGTGCGCGCGGACCGGTCGGGATTGTTGCGATCGACGGGCTGCGTGGAGTAGACGATGCGATCTGCCTTTCGCGAGAAGGCGAGCGACGAGGCGCGCTCACCTTCCGGAGAGATCGGCGTCACCGTCTTCGAGGCGATGTCCTCGCGAAAAATGCGGAAGACTTCGTTGCCGCTTTCCGCGCGCGAAAAGAGGAAGTAGTCGCCGCGCGCCGGCTCGAATAGCCCGAAGGGGACCGCGTCGGGAAAATCGGTGAGCGCGACCGGCGTCGCGCCGGGCTGCGCCAGGAGGTGAACCTGGTTGGTGGCATTGAGGCGGCGCCGGACCAACATCTCGCGGCGAGTGGGATGCCACGAAAGCATGGCGTGTGGGCGGAAGTCGCCGTAGGGCGCGAGCTGCGCCGCGAGATCCCCGGGAATCGGCGGCACGCCGTCGATGATGAGGCTCGCGGGCGCAACGATGGGCTCGCTTTGCGCATGAACGATGCAGGCGCCGAAAGCGGCGGCGGCGACAAGGGCGAGGACGTTTGTTTTCATTTTCCTTGAGGTCATGGCATCAGGCGGATTTCGACATGGGACGAGACGGATCGGAGCACCACTCGCTCCACGATCCCGGATAGAGGCGCGCGCCGGAAAGTCCCGCGAGCTCCATCGCGAAGATGTTGTGGCACGCGGTCACGCCGGAGCCGCACATGTGCACACTTTGCGAGGGCGCGGCGCCTTCCAGCAGCATCGCGAATTCCCTGCGCAGCGCATCGGCGGCCTTGAAGCGCCCTTCGGGAGTGAGGTTGTCTTTCCAGAATCGGTTCATCGCTCCCGGGACGTGCCCCGCGACGGGATCGATGGGCTCCTGCAATCCGGCGAATCGCTCGGCCGCGCGCGCATCGACGAGCTTCACCGACGCGTCCGCGTGAAACCGCTCGAGAAACGACGCATCGACGGTCCAGCCGAGATGCGGCTTCGGCACGAAGGTGCCTGTCCGCTTCGAGGGGAGCTCCACGCTCACGGGCATTGCTTCCTTCTGCCACGCGGCAAAGCCGCCGTCGAGGACCGCCACGCGATCGTGGCCCAGCCAGCGCAGCATCCACCACAACCGCACCGCGAAGCTCCCGCCACCGTCGTCGTAGACCACGACCTGGGTGGGCGGCGTGACACCGCTCGCGTTCATGCGGACGGCGAACGCGGCGAGGTCGGGAAGGGGGTGGCGTCCGTTGTTGCCGGTCTTCTCGCCAGAAAGATCTTCGTCCAGATGCATGAAGTACGCGCCGGGCACGTGGCCCGCGGCGTACGCGCGCCGGCCCTTCTCCGGATCCGCCAGGTCGTGGCGCGTGTCGAAGACGACCCAGGCGGGGTCGTCGAGGTGCCCCGCCAGCTCTTCGGGGGAAACGAGGATCTTTGCCATGGCGTGAGTTTATCTCGCGAGGCGGGGCAGCAGTCCGATCGGACGCCGCCACGCCTGAACTAGCTCTCGAAGCCCGCTTCCTCGATCTCGTCCTTCTTCTCGACGCGCATCGCGAGGATGCCGCTCGCGATGATGACCGCCATGCCGGCGAGCTCGAGGGGGGCGAGGCGCTCGTTCCCCACGAGGAAAGCCGCGAGGGCGCCGAAGACGAGCGTCGAGTACGAGAGCGACCCGACCACGAGCGTGTTGCCCGTGCGGTAGGCGCGCGTCATCGCGAGCTGGGCGATCGTGCCGCAGAAGCCGATGCCCACCACGATCCAGACGTTGCTCCAGCGAACGGGATGGAATGACGACGTGGCGAGCTGCCATCCCGCGCAGATGATGGAGCCGATGACCGTGAACCAGAAGACGACGCGGTAGTCGGGCTCACCCAGCTTTCCGAGGCTGCGCACGCTGAGATACGCCCACGCCGCGAAGACGCCCGAGAATAGGCCGATCCACGCCGCGGATTCCTTTCCGCCCTGCATCGTCGGCTGGAGCAGGAGCGCCACGCCCGCGAAGCCCAGCACGATCGCGCCGATCAGCCAGTAGGTGAAGCGCTCGCCGAGCACCACCACGGTGGCGATCGCGAGAAAGATCGGCGACGTGTAGTTGAGCGTTTGCGCGGTCGCGAGCGGGAGCTTCGACATCGCGTAGAAGTAGCCGATGAGCGAGATCGATCCCACGACGCTGCGGGTCACGTGTCCCGCGAAGTATGGGGTGCGAATGGTGCCCTTGCGCCAGACGATGAGCGCGCCGATGAAGAAGAGCCCCACGAACGAGCGGTAGAACGCCATCTCGGCCGCGTCGAACTCGCCCGCGCCGAACTTCACGAACACGCCCATCATCGCGAAGAAGAAGCCCGCGACGAGCATCCAGGAGGAAGTCACTCCCGCATTCTAAGCGGAGCGCGCCGCGCCCCCGTCGCCGCCGGCCGCGACGCGCTTGACATTCTGCGCGACCTTCCCGCCCTTCAGCACGATCACGCGCTCGGCCGAGGCGATCGTCTCGGGACGGTGCG
>JADGRS010000220.1 GCA_017880705.1 Burkholderiales bacterium | reverse complement strand
TTCCGCGGTCGCCGTCATCTGGATCGGCACGAGGAGCGGCTGCGACGGAAGGGACGCCGCCTCGAGAGCGTCCTTGAGGCCCTCGTAGACGATGCGCTCGTGGGCCGCATGCATGTCGACGATCACCAGGCCCGCCATGTTCTGCGCGAGGATGTAGACGCCCTGCAACTGCGCGAGGGCGAATCCGAGCGTGGGCGTCTGCGCGGGCGCGGCCGCTTGCGCCGTACCGCGACGTTCGTCGACGAGCGCCCCGGCGAAGAAAGCCTCGTAGCCGCGCGACGGCTGCGCGACCTCGAGGCCCCCTTGCTGAAAAGCGGCGAGCCCGTCGTTCCCGCGAGGGCGGGAATCCGGTCCGGGATCCCCGCCTTCGCGGGGGAGACCCGCGGCCGCGAGCGGCGCGGCGAGCGCGCGGGCGAGCGAGTGGAAGACGAACTGGTGCATCGCATTCGATTCGCGGAAACGCACCTCGCTCTTCGCCGGATGCACGTTCACGTCCACGAGCGCGGGATCGACGTCGAGGAAGAGCACATACGCGGGGTGGCGGTCGTGATGCAGCACGTCGGCGTAGGCCTCGCGGATCGCGTGGGCGACGATCTTGTCGCGCACGAAGCGACCGTTCACGAACAGGTACTGCGCCTCGCGCGAGGCGAGCGTGAATCCGGGCGGCGCCACGAGGCCGCCGAGGCGGGCGCGCGCGCCCTCGGAACTCACCTCGATCGCATCGCGCGCGAATTCCTCGCCGACCACCCGTGCCGCGCGCTCGCGCAGCCCCTCGGGAGGCAGGTGCGACGAGCGCCGCCCGTTGTGCGTGAGCGAGAAGGCGATCCCGGGGCGCGACAGGGCGATGCGCGAGTAGGCCTCGTCGCAGCGCGCAAACTCGGTCGCTTCGCTCTTCAGGAACTTGCGCCGTGCCGGGGTGTTGAAATAGAGGTCCTCGGCTTCGACCGTGGTGCCGGCGGCGAGGGCCGCGGGCTCGACGGCGGAGACCTGCCCCGCCTCGCATGCGATGCGCCACGCGTGGCGATCCGCTTCGCGCCGGCTCACGATCGCGAGCCGCGCGACGGCGCCGATCGAGGCGAGGGCCTCGCCGCGGAAGCCGAGCGTGGCGGCGCGCTCGAGGTCCTCGAGGGTCGAGATCTTGCTGGTCGCGAAGCGCGCCACCGCGAGGGGCAGGTCGTCGCGCTCGATGCCCGCGCCGTCGTCGACCACGCGCAGCCGGCGCACGCCGCCTTCGGCGAGGTCGACGGCGACCGATCGGGCCCCCGCGTCGAGGCTGTTCTCCATCAGCTCCTTCAGCGCGGCGGCGGGACGGTCGACCACCTCGCCCGCGGCGATTTGATTGACGAGCAGCTCGGGGAGAGAACGGATGAGACCCACAGGGGAATGTTACACTGCGTGCGCAGGTTTCCCGCCGGGCGCGAGACCCGCGCAAGGAGCGGCATGATCCCCCTGAAAGCCAACGCGGAGCCGCCGATTCCGGAACCCGCGGATCAGGCGCTGCAGTCGGAGCAACTCCGGCTGCTTTTCCGCTTTTCGGTCGTGGGGCACCTCGCGACGCTGCTGGTCATCTTCATCCTCGGCGGCATCCTGTGGCAGGACCTCGCCAAGCCCGCGCTCTTCATGTGGTTCGTCGCGACCTCCCTCGTCGCGGTCGGGCGCTACCTGCTCTACAAAGCCTTCATCAATGGCTCGCCGCCGAGCGAGGAGCTCGCCGTCTGGGAGGGGCGCTTCATCGCGGGAACCATCCTCGCCGCAGTGTGCTGGGCGATCATCGGCAGCGCGCTGCTGCCCGATTCGTCGCGCATGGTGCAGCGCCTCTCGGTGGTGATGCTGGTCATGCTCCTCATCACGGGCGCCGTCGCTTACTACGCGCCGCACCGCTTCGCCTACAAGATCATGGCGCTCTTCGGGCTCGTCCCGCTCGCCGTCACGCTGGGCATGTCCGGCGACCGCAACCAGATGTTCCTGTCGGGATCGATACTCATCCTAGCGGTGATCCTTCCGTACGTGCACGCGCGCGTGCACAAGGCGCTGATCGAGTCCCTCACCACGCGTCGCGTGCGCGACACGCTTTCCACCGAGCTCGAGAGCGAGCGCACGCGCTTGAGCGAGGCGAACGAGGCCCTCGCGGAGCAGACCTCCGAGAGGATGAAGGCGCAGCAGAGCGAGCTTCTCGCGGCCCAGAAGCTGCGGATGCACTTCGAGCGCACGCCGCTCGCCGTGCTGGAGTGGGACCGCGAGCTGCGCATCACGGCGTGGAATCCCGCGGCGGAGGTGATCTTCGGCTATCCCTCTTACGACGCGCTCGGCAAGCGGCTGCCGGCGCTCCTCGGCTCGCAGGCGGAGCGCGGCAACGCCGAGTCCATGTGCCGCGAGCTCCTCGACTCGGGTGAAGGCAACAAGACCACGCTCACCAACCTCACGCGCGGCGGGCGCACCATCCACTGCGAGTGGTACAACACGCCGATGGTGGATTCGACGGGGCGCGTCACCGGATTCGCCTCCCTCGTCCACGACGTGACCGAGCGCCTCAACACCGAGCGCACCATCCACTACATGGCGCACCACGACGCGCTAACCGGGCTTCCGAACCGGCGCCTCATGCAGGACCGGCTGAACCAGGCGATCATGTCGGCGCGCCGCAAGCAGCGCCACGTCGCGGTCCTCTTCCTCGACCTCGACCGTTTCAAGGTGGTGAACGACACGCTCGGGCACGACACCGGGGATTTCATCCTGAAGGACGTCGCGCGCCGGCTTTCGTCGTGCGTGCGCGAGGGCGACACGGTCTCGCGCGAGGGCGGCGACGAGTTCGTCATGATCCTTCCGGACCTCGAGCGCCCCGAGCACGCGCGCGTGGTCGCCGACAAGATCGTGAAGGAGCTCGAGCGCCCGGTCGAGATCGGCGGGCACGAGATCCACGTCACGCCCTCGATCGGCATCAGCCACTACCCCAACGACGCGACCGACGTGCACCAGCTTCTCAAGCACGCCGACAACGCGATGTACCAGGCGAAGGACGCGGGCCGCAACACCATCCGCTTCTTCACCAACGACCTCAACTTCCTGCTGTCGAAGCGCCTCGAGATCGAGAGCCGCCTGCGCCGGGCGATCGACAACGAGGAGTTCTTCCTTCGCTACCAGCCGCAGGTGGAGCTCGCGACCGGGCGCATCTCGGGAATGGAAGCGCTGATCCGCTGGAACGATCCGCAGAAGGGCGAGATCTTCCCCAAGGATTTCATCTTCGTCGCCGAGGAGCTGGGTCTCATCGTGCCGATCGGCGAATGGGTGTTCCGCACCGCGTGCCGGCAGCTGAGGCAGTGGGAGCAGGACGGGCTGCCGCCCGTCACCATCTCGATCAACATCTCGCCGCGCCAGTTCATGTCGAGGCGCCTCGTCTCGACGCTGCTCGCGATCGTGCGCGAGATCGGCGCGAATCCGCGCTGCATCGAGCTGGAGATCACCGAGACGATGATCATGCGCAACGTCGAGCAATCGATCGAGACGCTCTCGCAGCTGCGCTCGGTCGGCATGCAGATCGCCGTCGACGATTTCGGCGTGGGCTACTCGTCGCTCGGCCAGCTGAAGCGGCTCCCGGCGTCGAGCATGAAGATCGACCGCTCCTTCATCATGAACGTGCCCGAGGACAGCTCGAGCGGCTCCATCACGGAGGCGATCATCGCGATGGCCAAGCGCCTCAAGCTGCGCTGCATCGCCGAGGGCGTCGAGACCCGCGCCCAGCTCGATTTCCTTCGCGCGAACCACTGCGAGGCTTTCCAGGGCTATCTCTTCTCGCGCCCCGTGACCGCGCTCGAGGCGACGGCGATGCTGAAGGCCCAGGCCGCTGCCCACGCAGAGGCGGCGCAATCCGCCGCCGACTAGTCAGACACGCGCTATCGCCTCATTGAAGCGCTGGACCGTGCCTGTGCAGTGCACCATCCCTAACTGATTGTGTTCCGCTTTGATGCTCCTCGCATCGCCGCATAGTAGATCGCTAACAGCCCCCTGGCGCGGGCTGCATATCCTGAACGCGTCGCGCATCGCCGTTCTTCTGGGCGATTCACATTCAAATCCTGGGGATGGTCGGAGTGTGCGCGCAGAGCCATCCATCGAACTCTTGGGATGAAGCTCGAGAGGGGGGTGCCCCGCTCATCGCACAGGAGAAGAACTCGAAGAAATCCGAGCGCTATCGTAAGCAGCGAGCTCCCTCCCGGTTGAAAGGTCGTGGTCCCCCGGGTCGAGCTTCATCCCGAGTTCGATGGATGGCGCAAGCCTAGTTCGAAGCGACCTTGTTTCGGGCGAGCGGGGGATTCTGCGCGAGGTAGCGCTTGATTCCACCCAGGATCGCAAGCGCCATCTTCTCCTGATAGCCCGTGTCCTTGAGGCGCGTCTCCTCGTCGGGATTGGAGATGAACGCCGTCTCGACGAGGATCGAGGGAATGTCGGGCGCCTTCAGCACCGCGAAACCCGCCTGCTCGACCGAGGCCTTGTGCAGCGCGTTCACGTCGCCCAGTTCGGTGAGCACGGCCTTTCCGAGCTTCAACGAATCGTTGATGGTCGCCGTGAGCGAGAGGTCGAGGAGCGTGCGCGCGAGGATCGGATCCTTCACGCCGAGGTTCACGCCGCCGATGAGGTCGGACTCGTTCTCGCGTTGCGCGAGCATGCGCGCCGCGGTGGAGGTCGCGCCCCGCTCGGACAACGCGAACACGGAAGAGCCGCGCGCGTCGGGCCTCACCCATGCATCCGCGTGGATCGAGACGAAGAGATCGGCCTGGATGCGCCGCGACTTGCTCACGCGCTGCATGAGCGGAATGAAATAGTCGCCGTCGCGCACCAGCACCGCACGCATGTTCGGCTCCTGGTCGATTCGCGACCTGAGGAGCCGCGCGATCGCTAGCGTCACGTCCTTCTCGCGGGTGCCGTGGCGGCCCCGCGCGCCGGAATCCTCGCCACCGTGTCCCGCGTCGATCGCGATGATGACGAGGCGATCGATCTTGGGCCTCGCGGCGAGCCGCGTCGCGGGCTCGCGGGGCTTGTTCGGATCGAGCTTGACTGTTGGAAGCGTGGCGGGCGGAAGCGCAGCCGCAGGCGCTGCCGGCGCAGGTGCCGAGGGTGAGAGCGCGGCAAGCGTGAGCGCAGGCGCCTCGGCGGTCGCCTGCGACATCGGCGCGCTCGCGATCTCGCCGATGGGGTCGGTCTTCGGCGCGAACAGCGCGAGCAGCGGGTCCGCCGGCTTGGCCGGATAGATGTCGAGCACCAGCCGATTCTTGTATTCGCCGGCGGGCGCCAGCGGAAACACCGAGGGCTTCACCTCCGTCTTCAGGTCGAAGACCACGCGGACCACGTTGGGACGGTTCACGCCCACGCGCACCGACTGGATGTAGGGGTCGTTCGCGCCGACCTTCGCCGGCAAGCCCTTCAGCTCGTCGTCGAGCTCCACGCCTTCGAGGTCGACCACGAGGCGCTCCGGGTTGTTCACGAAGAAGAACTGGTGGCGTATCGGCCGCGCGGATTCGAGCGTCACGCGGGTGTACTCCTGCGCGGGCCAGACGCGCGAGGACACGATCTTCTCCGCGGCGAACGAGACGCTCGCGGCAACCACCGCGAGCACCAGCACCGTGAATTTCAGGAACGTCGCCAGCGCGCCTCGATGCCCGCGAGGCATTTCTCCCCCGCCGGGGAGTTCGAAATGAGTTCGGCACTGCGTCCCGCTTCGAGCAATCCCAGGACGATTTCCAGATCCGCGGGCGGCAGTTGGCCAGCGGCCTTTTCCGGCCATTCGATCAGGCTCACAGTGCGCCCGTTGAAGCTCTCCCGAAAGCCCGCGTCGATCCATTCCCGAGGGTCCTGGAACCTATAAAAATCAAAGTGATGCAAGTGTAACCTCGAAAGCTCATAAACTTCAACCAGGGTGTAGGTGGGGCTTTTCACGGCCCCCTGGTACCCCAACGCGCGCAAGGT
>JADGRS010000219.1 GCA_017880705.1 Burkholderiales bacterium | reverse complement strand
TCCACGACGCCCGTCTGGAGCGCCTGGTAAACCTCGGAGAACGCCATGATCTGCGGGCTCGCGCCGAGCGCGCGCATCTCCGCGTCCAGCACCTTGGACGACTGGATGCGCATCTTGAGGCCCCTGAAATCCTCGGGCATGCGCAGCGGCTTGTTGGCGCTCATGTCCATGAAGCCGTTGTCCCAGTAGGCGAGGCCGACGATGCCCTTGGAATCGAGCTTCTTCATGAGCGAGGCGCCGACGGGGCCGCGCGTCACCTTGTGCAGCTCGTCGTAGTTGTCGAACAGGTACGGCAGGTCGAACACCTCGAATTCGCGCACGCCGAGCGGGCCGAACTTAGCGAGCGAAGGCGCGAGCATCTGCACCGCGCCCAGCTGCAGCGCATCGACCTCCTCGTTGTCCTTGTAGAGGGTGCTGTTGGCGTAGACCTCGACCTTGACGCGCCCCTTGGTGCGCTCCTCGGCGAGCTCCTTGAATTTCTCCGCGCCCTTGCCCTTGGGCGTCCCCTGGGCGACCACGTGGCTGAACTTGATGACGATGGGCGCCTGGGCGAAGGCGGGCGCCAGCGGAATGGCGGCGAACAGCGCCGCGGCGATGATTCGGCTGAACATGGAAATCTCTCCTCGGGCTAAGGTCGCGTGATTATAGGCGTCCCCCAGAACCCTGCGCCTTGCGAAATGTCAGGCGGAGCCGTTATCATTCGCCCGGGAGATGGCCATCCTCCCGAGCGCCCGGCGCTCGAACCGCCCCAGCGGGCTGATGATGCCTACGCACAAGATCGGACCGGTTGCGTAGGCGTTCCCAGGACCTGTCCACGAATGAAGCGCAAAGGACGGGTCATGCTCAAGACGATCATCGCGATTTCAGCCGGCGCCTCGGCCGGGGCAGTGCTTCGCTGGTACCTTGGCGTCAAGCTGAACAGCTTCCTGCCCCAGATACCGCCGGGCACGCTGGCGTCGAACCTCATCGGCGGCTACGTCGTCGGCCTGGCGATCGCATTCTTCGCCGACACCCCGAACCTCGCCCCCGAGTGGCGCCTGCTGATCATCACGGGATTCTGCGGCGGGCTCACCACCTTCTCGACCTTTTCCGCGGAAGTCGTGGCGCTCCTCCAGCAGGGGGACATCGCGCGCATGGCGCTCGCCGTGTCCATGCACGTGATGGGATCGTTGTTCATGACCATCCTGGGGATCGCCTCCTGGACTGTCGTTCGCTGAGGAGAGAGAAATGAACGGATACCAGCTCAGCTTCCTCACGGTGCAAGGCCACACCCACAAGGGCAAGCCGCTGGCCGATTGGCTGGTGCACGTCGCCATGGAGCTCGGATTGCGGGGAGCGACCCTGATCGCGGGAACGGAAGGATTCGGCAACCATCGGAAGATCCACTCCGCGCACTTCTTCGAGCTCGCCGACCAGCCGATCGAGGTCGTGATGGCGGTCACGCAGGACGAAGCGGAGCGGCTCTTCGAGCGCCTGCGCGCCGAGAACGTGAATGTCTTCTACGTGAAGACGCCGGTGGAGTTCGGGGTCCTGGGGGAGCCGCATGCCGCGGCCCGCGCGAAACCAGGCCGTTGACGCCCACGACAGGGGAATGCCGTGACGGAAATCTGGACTTTGGCGGCCTTGTGGCTGGGGCTGGCGCTCCTCGCGACGCTCCTTTCGATCTGGCTGCGCGTCGCAACGGCGCTTTCCGAGATCGTCGTCGGCACGATCGCGCAGCTCGTGATCGGCGCGGTGATCGGCACCGCGGCCCTCGGGGCCGACCAGGGATGGATCAAGTTCATGTCGGGCACCGGCGCGATCGTGCTGACGTTCCTCGCCGGAGCCGAGCTCGACCCGGTCGTCTTCCGGCGCAAGTTGAAGGAAGCTACCGCCATCGGATTGGTCAGCTTCTTCGCGCCCTTCTTCGCGTGCGCCGCGGCGGCGCGCTGGCTCCTGGGCTGGGATGTCCAGGCGAGCTGGCTCGCGGGGATCGCGATGTCGACGACCTCGGTCGCGGTCGTCTACGCGGTGATGATCGAATTCGGATTCAACGCCACGGAATACGGAAAGACCGTGCTGGCTGCCTGCTTCGTGACCGACCTCGGCACCGTGATCGCGCTGGGCCTGATGTTCGCGCCGTTCACGATGAAGACACTGGTCTTCGTGGGAGCCCTTGCCGCCGCGACGATCGTGCTGCCCTGGCTCACGCCACGCTTCTTCAAGCGCTACGGCGGCAGGCCATCGGAACTCGAGGCGAAATACCTGCTGCTCCTGTTGTTCGGCCTCGGAGGGCTCGCGACATGGGCCGACAGCGAGGCCGTGCTGCCCGCATACATGATCGGCATGGTGCTCGCGGGAACGATCGGCAAGGACCACTCGCTCGTTCGGCGCTTGAGAACATTGACGTTCGGGCTGCTGACGCCGTTCTACTTCATTCGCGCGGGTTCCTTCGTCTCGCTTCCCGCCCTCGCGGCGGCCCCCGCCGCATTCCTGGTCCTTCTGTGCGTGAAGGTCGCCGCGAAGATCGCCGGCGTCTTTCCGGTGACGCGTGCGTTCGCATCCCCGTGGAAGGACGGGATGTACACGACCCTGTTGATGTCCACCGGGCTCACCTTCGGGACGATCTCGTCGCTCTTCGGGCTTTCACACGGGATCGTGGACCAAGCGCAATATTCGGCCCTGGTCGCCGCGGTGATCGGCAGCGCCGTCATTCCAACCCTCATCGCCAACGCGTGGTTCCTGCCGCGCCACCACCTGCCCAAGACGCAACCGGAAATGCGTACCTGACACGAATTCCTAGTCGGCGGAGGCGGGAACGGCGTCCACGTGGACGGGCTTGGTGACGGGGCCCTTGCCCGAGTAGCGATCGAGGTAGAGGTAGATCACCGGCGTGATGAAGAGCGTGATCACCTGCGAGAGGAACAGGCCGCCGACGACGGCGAGGCCGAGGGGCTGGCGCAGCTCCGCGCCCGTGCCCAGTCCCGCGGCGATGGGCACCGCGCCGAACATCGCGGCGAAGGTCGTCATCATGATCGGACGGAAGCGCAGCAGGCACGCCTTGCGGATCGCGTCGTGGGGCGAGAGGCCCTCCTCGCGCTGCGCGTTCAGCGCGAAGTCGATCATCATGATCGCGTTCTTCTTCACGATCCCGATCAGCATCAGGATGCCGATGGTCGCGATGATCGAGAGGTCCTGGCCGAACATCCACAGCGCGAGGAGCGCGCCCACCGCCGCCGAAGGCAGGCCCGCGAGGATCGTGAGCGGGTGGATGTAGCTCTCGTAGAGCACGCCCAGCAGCACGTAGATCACGACGAGCGCGATGATGATGAGCCAGATCTGGCTCGACTGCGACGACTGGAAGGCCGCCGCGTCGCCGCCCCAGCTCACCAGGATCGACGCCGGCATCGCGAGGCTCTGGCGGTAGCGCTCGATCTTCTTCCCGGCGTCGCCGAGGGACTGGCCCGCCGCGAGGTTGAACGAGACTGTGATCGCCTGCAGCTGCCCGGCATGGTTGATGGAGAGCGGGCCCACCTTGCGCTCGACCGAGGAAACGCTCGAGAGCGGCACGAGGGCCCCCGACCGGCCGCGCACGTAGATCTTGTCGAACGCGCTCTCGTCGCGGCGGTCCGGGTCGCTCGCCTGCAGGATCACCTGGTACGAGTCGACCGAGGTGTAGATCGTCGACACCTGGCGCTCGCCGAACGTCGAGTAGAGCGCCGTGCGGATGTCCTGGACGTTCACGCCGAGGGAGTTGGCCTTGTCGCGGTCGATGTTGATCTGCGCCTGCAGGCCCTTCATCTGCGCGTCGCTCGTCACGTCGCGGAACACGGGATCGGGACGCATGAGTGCGATCAGCTTGTCGGCGTTGTCCTGGAGCTCGCCCGCCGAGACGCTCTTCATCACGTACTGGAAACGGGATTTCGAGACGCGCCCGCCGAGGCGAAGGTTCTGGATCGGATTGAAGTAGACGTTCACGCCCGGGACCTGGCGCACGTCGCGGCGCAGGCTCTCCAGCACCTTCTCCATCGTCTCGCGCTCGCTGAGCGGCTTGAGGTTCAGGAAGAGCCGGCCGTTGTTGGTCTGGTCGGCGAACATCACGACCATGTCGACCGCGGGGTTGTCGCCGATCACCCGCCCCACGCGCTGCAGGAGCTCCGTCATCGCCGGGAACGAGATGTCCTCCACCGCCTCGGCGTTCACCGAGATCTGCCCGATGTCCTCCGTCGGGAAGAAGCCCTTCGGCATGAAGACGGCGAGCGCGATGGTCGCGACGAGCGTGCACGCCGCGACCAGGAGCACCACCGGGCGGTGGCGCAGCGCCACGTCGAGCAGGCGCTCGTAGGTCGCCAGCATCCATTCGAAGAAGCGCTCGAACCACGCGGTCCAGCGCAGCGACGGGTCGTCGCGATCGCCGTGATGGAGGTAGCGGCTCGCGAGCATCGGGACCAGCGTGAGCGAGACCAGCGCCGAGACGAGGATCGCGAGCGAGACGACGATCGCGAATTCGTGGAAGAGGCCCCCGATCACGCCGGGCATGAAGAAGATCGGGATGAACACCGCCACGAGGGAGATCGAGATGGAGAAGATCGTGAAGCCCATCTCCTTCGAGCCGATGACCGCGGCCTCGAACGGGTCCATGCCGCCCTCGACGTGGCGCACGATGTTCTCGAGCATCACCACCGCGTCGTCCACGACCAGGCCCACGGCGAGCGTGATCCCGAGGAGCGAAACGTTGTCGAGCGAAAGATTGAGAGCGCGCATCAGCGCGAGCGTGCCGAGGAGCGAGATCGGCAGCGAGAGCGTGGGGATGATGGTGGCAGTCGGCTGGCGCAGGAAGAGATAGATCACCATCACCACCAGGAAGGCGGTGATGCCGAGGGTGATCTTCACGTCGTGGATCGCCGCGCGGATCGAGATCGAGCGGTCGTTGCGGATCTGCAGGTTCACGGACTTCGGCATCTGCGCGACGAGCCCGGGAATGGCGGCCTTGATGGCGTCCACAGTCGCCACCGTGTTGGCGTCGGGCTGGCGCTGGATCGAGAGCGTGATGGAGCGCTCGTTGTTGACCCAGCTCGCCGTCTTGAGGTTCTCGACGCTGTCCTGGACATCGGCAACGTCCTCGAGCCGCACCGTGTTGCCGGTGGGAAGCGTCGCGACGATGATCTTGGCGAATTCCGCCGCGCGCGTCATCTGCTTGTTCGCCTGGATGGTGAGCGTCTGGCGCGCCCCGTCGAGGGTGCCCACGGGCGTGTTCGCGTTGGCTGCCGCAAGCGCCTTGGCGATGTCGTCCATGGTGAGGTTGCGCGCGGCGAGCGCGTCGGGGCGCATGAGGACGCGCACCGCGAAGCGCTTCTGGCCGTTCACGTTGATCTGCGCCACCCCCGGAAGCGTGGAGAGCGTGGGCGCGATCAGGTTGTCGCCGTAGGCGTTCAGCTCCGAGAGCGCCATCGAGGGCGAGGTGAGCGTGACGAAGATGATCGGCGCGTCGGCGGGGTTCACCTTCTTATAGGACGGCGGCGTCGTCATCTCGATCGGAAGGCTCTTGGCGGCGCGAAGCAGCGCCGCCTGCACGTCCACCGCCGCCTTGTCGATATCGCGGTCCTGCGCGAATTCCAGCGTGACCTGGGTGTTGCCGAGCGTGGACGACGAGCTGATCACGTCCACGTCGGAGATCGTCGCGAACTGCTTCTCGAGGGGAGTCGCGACCGACGAGGCCATGTTCTCCGGGCTCGCGCCCGGAAGGATCGCCGTCACCTGGATCGTCGGCGTGTCGAACTGGGGAAGCGCCGCTATGGGAATGCCGTCGTACGCGAAGATTCCGGCGATGATCGCCGAGGCCGACAGCAGCACCGTCATGATGGGACGGCGGATGAAGACTTCGGAGAAGTTCATGACTTCTTCTTGCCTTCGCCCTTTTTCGGCTCGGCGTCGCGCTGCGCCTCGGAAACCGCGCTGCCCGGCCGCAGGTTCTGCGCG
>JADGRS010000218.1 GCA_017880705.1 Burkholderiales bacterium | reverse complement strand
TCTGGCGATCTCGAGGGGAGTAGGTCCAGGTTTAGTCATTGGTTGCGATCAGCTCTAAAATGCTTCGAACTTCTGTTAACTTCGCCTAACATATGTGAGCTACCACTTGCGTATTGTCTTGTGGGTCAACGCGGGAAGGCTACGGCGTATCTTGGCTTGATAGGTGGGGTTCACGCCAGCGACCACAACCCCGGAGCCTCGCGGCAGCCGATCGAGCACCACCCCCCAAGGATCCACGATCATCGTATGACCGTGGGTTTCGCGGCCGTTCACGTGATAGCCGCCCTGGGCCGGAGCGATCACGTAGGCGAGGTTCTCGATGGCGCGGGCGCGGATGAGCGTATCCCAGTGGGCCTTCCCGGTGGTTTCGGTGAAGGCCGACGGCACGAGGATGATGTCGACGTCCCCCATGGCGCGGTACAGCTCCGGAAAGCGCAGGTCGTAGCACACCGAGATCCCCAGCTTGCCGTAGGGGGATTCGACCGTGCAGATCTGCGTGCCGGGCTCGATGGTGCGCTCCTCGGTGTAGCGCTCCTGCCCCATGTCGAAGCCGAACAGGTGGATCTTGTCGTAGCGGGCGACGCGCGTGCCTTCCTGGTCGTAGACCAGGCACGAGTTGCGCACCTTGTCGGGCCGGCTCGACTCGAGCGGAACGGAGCCGCCGACGATCCACACGCGGTGGCGCCGCGCCTCTCCGGCGAGGAAGGACTGGATCGGGCCGTCGCCGTCCTTCTCGCGCGCCTCGACCTTGTCCGTGTCCTTCATGCCCATGATCGCGAAGTATTCGGGCAGCGCGATGATGCGCGCGCCCGTGGCCGCGGCAAGCTCGATGAGGCGCCCGGCTTCCTGCAGGTTCGCCGGCACGTTCGGACCCGAAGCCATCTGGATCGCGGCCACGCGGAACATCGACTGCGTCGAGGACATCGTCTCGCGCAGCGCGTCCGGAGTGGTCGAGTTCTTGGTGATGATCATCGGTCAGGGATTGCGCGCCGGCGACGGGGGTGGATTCGCGGCGGCCGTCGTCGGAACGGCTTGGGGCGTAGTGGGGGGGATCGCGGCGGTCTTCGGAGGCGGCGCCGACAATCGCGCGACTTGCGGATTATCCCACGAGCCGGTGACCTGGTATTCGTAGGCGACCACCTTGCCGAAGGGATTTTTCAGCAGCTTGGAGACGAGGAGCGTCGAAAGCCCGAGCACGGGCGTGCCGATGAGCGTCGCCGCGAGCGCGATGCCCTCGCCGACCTCGGGGACGATGTGCATCAGGAGGGACTGCGTCTCCTGCGGAATCGACACCTCGCCCGACATGCTCACGAAGGCCGAGGGGCCGCTGATCTCGAAGCCGTCAGTCATGAGCACCCCGCGCGCGACCTTCACGTTGCCCTGGATGCGGTCGAAGGCGAAGCCCGCGCTGAATACGTCGCGGAAATCGAACATCGCGCGCTGCGGCAGCGATTGCAGCGAAAGAAGCCCGAGGAGCTTTCCGGCGCCCGGCTCGATCTTGGCGAACTGTCCCGTGCGCGCCTCGACCTTGAGGGTGCCCGCGAGGATCGAGGTCGAGTAGTCGTAGGGGTAACCCGGCCACACCAGCGCGCCCTCGAGCAGGCCGCTGCCACGCTTCAGGTAGTCCCCGTAGCCGAACTGCCCCATGAGCGCGTTCAGGTTCTCGGTCTCGAGCTTCAGGTGCAGCGACGTGAGCGAGCCGGCGGCCGTGCGGCGCCAAGCGCCGGTCGAGCGGAAATTCGCGTGCCCGTTCACGATGTCGAGCTTGTCGATGCGCCACTCGTCGCCGTCGGGCTCGGCCTTGAGGTCGAGGCGGCCGAGCCACTTGCCCTTGAACTCGAAACGCTCCGCGGTGACGTCGAGGGCGGGAAGGTCGGAGTCGACGCGCTGCGCTTCGACCGCGCCGGCAACCGGCGTGGGCTCGATGATGGAGAGGCGCTCGAGCTTCGCGGCCAGGCGTCCCTTGCCTTCCCAGTTCCAGCGAATATCGCCCGCGACAAGGGGGCTCTCGAGCTTGCCGGACCACTCGGAGCCGCTGCGGGCGAGCTGCGTGGCCATCTGCGCGAACTCGCGTCCCCAATAGCGAACGCGACCGAGCTTGACCTCGACCCCGCGCAGCTCCACGCCCGGCGGCGCCGTCGGCGGCGCATCGCCGCTCCGCGGCATGGCGAAGATCGCCTGCCACGCATCCACGTCGAGAAACGGGAGCTCGCCGTAGAGCCATAGGCCCTCGCGCACCGGCTCCGATCCCACGGGAGCGCCGAACTTGAGGGCGGCGTTCCAGCGCTCGTTGCCGGCGACGACGCTCCTCGAGATCCTCGCGTTCACGCCGTCGGAGAGCGCCACCGTCGTCACCTCGTTGTCCGTGCCGAGCTTCGACATCGTGAAGGTCGCGCTCCGCGCATCGTCGGCGGCCTTCGCGAGCGGCGGCGGAAGGCGCGATTCGAGTCCCTTCAGGTCCGAGCTGACCACGAGCTCGCTTCCCTGCTTTCCCGACACGACGCGCGCCTTCCAGTCGGCGCTTCCGCCGAGCCTCGTGACGATCGCCTCGGGCGCGTAGGCGTCCAGCGCGCTCGCGTCGAGCTTGCCTTCGATCTGCGTGACGACCTGGCCATCCGGCTGTGTCGCCATCGTGAGCGACGCGGGCTTGCCGAAGAGGGTGCCCACGACGTCGTTCGCGCGCACGCCGCGCTCCGTGAACGCCAGGTGGCCGCGCACATCGCGCATCGCGAGCGACCTGCCCACGGTCGCCGTGGCGCCTGAGAAGAGGTAGTCGCCCGTCACTCGCACCGGGTCCATGCCCCACATCGGATATACGAGCTGCAGCTTGAGGCGCCCCGGCCCCTCGACGGCGACCGCGCGCGTGAACGAGCCGGGCCCGTTCACCAGCGGAGACTCGCGAAGGAAACGCACAGTGTCGGCTCCCGTGGTGTCTATGTCGGCGTTCAACGTGAGCACCGGCGGCTTCGCGGCGAGATCGTCGACGATCGCGGTCACGCCGGCGGCGCGGCTCGCGAAGATGGTCGCCTGTTCCGCGTGGATCTCCATGCGGCGATTCTCGAACTTGAAGGTGCCGCGGATCGCATCCACCGACGGCCAGTCGGGGTGGTACTTGATGCGCCCGTCGCGCACGTCGCCCTCGACGCGGAAATGCCCGGGCTGGTCGGGGCCGAACGGGAAGCCCCACAGGTCGCCCTTCACCTCGAAGTCGATGTGGCTGCTGGTTCCCGCCTGGATCGCGCGCTCGAGCCAGTCGCGCGTCGCGGCGATGCGGTTGGGCATGTAGTAGGCGACGCGGCTCGACATCGCGCGCGAGAACGTGCCCTTGAGGTCGACGAATCCCGGCGAGCGCTCCTTCGCGTCGGGAAGGGAGCGCCACGTCCCCGAAACCTGGCCCTCGGCGTCCGGGTTGGCGAAGTGCGCATCGGCGATCGCGACCTCGATCGCGTTGCCGACGTGCTTCCACGTCGCGTGGGCGTCGATCGCGTCGAAGGCGAGCGGCGCCTTGAAGAAGCGCTCGAGCACGAAACCGACGTTCTTCGAGTCGATCTGGACCGTGCCCCCGTCCTGGGTTCCATCGATCGCGCCGGTGACTCCCGAGACGCCCGGATATTGCTCCACCGGATTGATGGCGAGGTCCTCGAACCGGCCCTTCACCGTGTAAGTCAGCACGGGCGCGGTCGAGCCTCCCGTCCATGCGACGGTGGCGTCGAGGATGCGACCGCGGGGGGCGAAGCGCAGCACCTGGCCCTTCACGTCGCGCGGCACCGGGAAGTAGTCGAGGAGCGTCGCCGCGATCTTCAGGTCGATGCCGTCGGCGCTGATCGCGACACGCTCGGGCTTGCCCGCCTCGGCGCGGCGCGAGAGGGAGAAATCGCCGAGATGCGCGACGACGCCGCTGGCGAGCTGGAATCGCAGCCCCTGGGTCGCGAACGTGAATCCGTCGGCCTCCACGCGGTACGTCGCGCGCCCCGAGATCGCCGCGAGCTCGAGCGGCAGCAAGTCGGCGGCGAGCTGCGCCTTCGCGTCGCGCATGTTGAGGTCCGCGACGACCTCGTTCACGCCGTCGCGATTGAAATGCGCCCACACGCGCACGCTTCCCACGCCGCTTCGCAGGGAATCCGGGACCGGAAGGTGCGCGCGCAGCAATCCGAGATCGGCGTTGCGGCTCTCGCCGTAGGCATCGCCCTCGGCGCGCCACCGCGCGCCATCGCGCGTGAGCTTCACGTCGGCGCGAAGGTCGATGCGCCCGGCGAGCTCGGGCGGCGGCACCGCGGTGAGCGAGGCGTGGTGGCGTCCGCGATGGCGCTCGACCGTGATCTCCACGCCGGTGAGCTGCACCTCGGGCGCCTCCGCCTTCTCGTCGCGCCACGCAAGCGTCGCGTCGTGGATGCTCAGCCGCGGCTGCGCGAGGAGCCACTCGGTGAAGGCGCCATCGCCGGGTCCCGCCTCGTTGAGCGGCTTGTCGCCGAGATAGATGAGGCCGTCGGCGCCGCGGCGCAGCGCAAGCGCGGGTCGATAGAAATCGACGTCCTGGAAGCGCAGCTTGCCCAGCAGGAGCGTCCACCACGAGAGCGTCACCTCGGCCCGCTCGAAGCCGAGCGCCGCCTTTCCGCGTCCGTCGTTGATCGCGAAGCCTTCGAGCGAAAGGCTCGGCCGCAGTCCGTCCCATCCCCCGTGGATCGAGCTCACGGAGACGTTCATCCCCGACGCCTTCTCGATGGACGAGACGATGCGTGCGCGGTAGTCGTCGACGTTCGGCAGCGCGACGTAGCGCAGGTACATCACGACGAACGCGAAGGCGACCACGAGAAAAGCCGCGGCGCCCGTCGCCACGCGGAGAAGGTATCGCGGTAAGGCCTTGATTCGGCGGTCCTCGGGCGGGTTTTGGGCCTCGCTGCGACGGGGCCCCGATCACTTGCGATATTGTAGCGCCTCAATGCCGAAGAGCCTCGTTCCGTTGACGTCTCGCGCCGCATTCGAGCGCACGCTGCGGCTCTCCCGGTACGTCGCGCGCGTCGCCCACGCGCGCCCCGAGGTGGTGAGCGAGCTCGAAGCGCGCGGTGCGCGTCCCTTCACGCGCGACGAGATGCGCGCATTCCTCGCCGCCGACCCCGAGGCCACGGCGCCGCGGCTCAGGCAGCTTCGCGAGCGCGTGATGGTGACCCTCGCCCACCGCGACCTGAACGCGGCGGCGTCCCTCGACGAGGTGTTCGCGACGATGACTGCGCTCGCCGACGAGAGCATCGCCGCGGCGACGGCGCAGGCGTGGCGGGCGTCCCTCGCCGCGCACGGCGCTCCACCGGGCGGGCGCGGGGGGGGCCTCATCGTCGTGGCGCTCGGGAAGCTCGGCGGCGAGGAGCTGAACGTCTCTTCCGACGTGGACCTCGTCTTCCTCTACGAGGGCGGTGGCGATGGCGAGACCTCGGGCCCCCTGCGAGTGTCCACGCACGAGCTGCACGTCGACGCGGGAAAGCGCCTCATCGCCCTTCTCTCGGAGATCACGTCCGACGGGCTCGCGTTTCGCGTCGACATGCGGCTGCGCCCCTTCGGCGACAGCGGGCCCCTCGCCGCGTCGCTTTCGTCCCTCGAGGACTACTTCGTCGCCCACGCCCGGCCGTGGGAGCGCTACGCGTGGCTCAAGGCGCGCGTGGTGACGGGCCCCGCGCAGGTCGTGGCTTCTCGCGTGGAGCCGTTCGTGTATCGGCGCTACCTGGACTACGGGATGCTCGAGCAGTTGCGCGAGCTGCACGCCCGCATCTTCGAGACCGCGATCCGCAGGCGCAAGGTCGACGACATCAAGGTGGGCGCCGGCGGCATCCGCGAGATCGAGTTCGCGGTCCAGCTCTTCCAGATGGTGCGCGGCGGGCGCGATCCGGGATTGCGCACGACGTCCACGAGGATCGCGCTCGCGGCCCTCGCGCAACGCGGCCTCATCGATGCGCCGCGCGCGGCGGCCCTCGCCT
>JADGRS010000217.1 GCA_017880705.1 Burkholderiales bacterium | reverse complement strand
TTCGGGGCGATTTCTTGATGTTCGGCAAAATGAGGTGTCGAAACGGGCCCCCGCCATTCGATCAGGGATGAACACCCAACCGAGGAGCCGACGCGCCATGCAGACCATCACCCCATTCCTGTGGTTCAACGACAACGCGGAAGAGGCGGCCAATCTCTACCTCTCCATCTTCAAGGACGGAAAGATCCACAACGTCGCGCGCTACGGCGAGGCGGGTCCGGGGCCGGCCGGATCCTGCATGACGATCGACTTCGAGCTCCGCGGGCAGCGCTTCCTCGGCCTGAACGGCGGGCCGCACTTCAAGTTCACCGAGGCCGTATCGTTCGTCGTTTCCTGCGAGACCCAGCCCGAGATCGACGAGTATTGGGAGAAGCTCTCCGCTGGCGGATCGAAGGGCCAATGCGGATGGCTGAAGGACAAGTTCGGCCTGTCGTGGCAGATCGTGCCGCGCATCCTGGGCGGGCTCGCATCGTCGAAGGAGCCGAAGAAGGCCCAGAGCATGATGCGGGCGATGATGACGATGACGAAGCTCGACATCGCCGAGCTTCAGAAGGCGTACGCGACGGGTTGAAGGCGTCCCGCTAGGGCCGCGAGCACATCACCGTCGCCTCGTACACCCAGCCCACGCGCTCCATGTCGTGCATCGTGGAATCGCTGGTGCTGAAGCGATGGTTCGAGTCGTTGCGTTTGGCGCCCTGGTTGTACGCGCGGTTCACGCCGATGTATCCATCCGGGCACGCGAGCTGCGCGTTCACCGGCTGGATGTACCACGGCGTTCCCGTGTACAACCAGCCGCGGCCCGCCTTCAGCGACGCGCAATCGCTCGCGCTGGACGTATAGAACGTGCTCCACGGGCGCCCGCGCGGCACGAGCTCGAAGCGGCATACGGGCACGGCGGTCATGAACGCGTTCGGGGGAAGCGACGTCCACGCCTTGAAGCCCTGCCCGGTGAGCGACCAGCCGTCGCCCGCGCCGCCCGCGAGGATGAACTGGATCTCGGTCGCGTCGGCGGTCACATAGAAGTGGTTGAGCCGCGAGTTGTAGAGCTCGCGCACCTGCGCGTCGCCGTCGGTCGCGAACGGGATGTGCACGTCGACGGTGAGGTTGTCTACGCGCCCGCCGTTGACGCCTTGCATGCGGATGAGCCGGCCCATCGCGCCGGGATCGGCCTGCACGTCGAGATAGGCGTTGAAGAACGTCACCATCCACGTGAAGAGGTCGCCCGCATCCTCGGGGCGAAACTCGTGCTTGCCGTCGGTGAGCTCGACCATGTAGCGCGACGACTGGAAGAGATTCAGCGCCTGCTTCATCTGCGTGAGGGGCGCCGTCGTATCCGCGGTGCCGGAGATCGCGAGGTACGGGCGGTTCACGCTCGCCGCGCCTACTTGGCCGTCGCAGAACGCCGGCAGGAACGACCATCCGCCGAAGGGCACGTATCCCACCACCGCGCGAATCCTCGGGTCATGGACGGCGGCATCGGCGCAGTGGCCTCCGAGGGTCGTCGTGAGCTGCGCGCCGAGAAGGAGGGTCATTGCCTCGCCGCCGAGGCTCGCGCCGAATCCGCCGATGCGAGCGGTGTCGATGCCGGCCGCGTAGCCCGGATTGGCGAGCAGCACGTCCGTCATCGCTTTCAAGGAGAGCGGACGCATCAACTCCATCTCGACGACCTGGTCGAAATTGAGCGTGAGGAAGAGCACGTCGTTGAAGTCCTGCACGCGCACGCGCGAGAAGCGCGGATCGCCGTGAAAGGGGGCCGCCACCATGAAGCCCTGCGCGGCGGTCTGCACCAACACCTCCACGTAGCCGCTGCTGATGGGACTCCCGGTAAGTCCATGGGAGTACACGATGACGGGAAGCGGTTGCGGGCCTGGCGGCAACGGAAGCGGTGGCCCGCCCATCGTGACGTTGTACTCGCCGCGTTGGATCAGCTTGGGTGCCTGACCGACGGGCTGCATGTGCGGAATGATCTCGCCGGTTTGCGGAAGGACGTAGTCGGGGTCGTTGTTCGCAGAGGGCGTCGGGTAGCAGACGATCGCCACGTAGTTCACCGCATCGCCCGCGTTGGTCGGATAGAGGCTGCGCAGGTCGGGGACGGCGGCGTTGAAGGTGAAGGCGCTCGCCGGGTTCGCGAGGATGTCGGAGATGTAGTGGTCGCGGCCTTCCCAATAATCGGTGGCGGACGCGCCGGGCGCGATGCGCGAGGCGTCCTGCGCGATGTTCGAGCACGCGACCTGGAACGGGCCCGCCGCGATCGGCGCGACCACGACCGTGTGGTTGTACCCGAACGCGGGGAAGATCGCGCACGCCGCGGCGAGCGTCGCAATGCAGCAACGCGGGAAAGCGCTCGTTCGCATCAAGGTAGAATCCATCGGTCGATTATAGGTACTGCGAAGGTCCATGGACGACAGCGACAAGCTCCGGCGCCTGCTGAGAAGCTCCCGCACGATCGCGGTCGTGGGCTTGTCCGCCCAATGGCACCGCCCGAGCTATTTTGCCGCCAAATACCTGCAGGAGCACGGGTATCGCGTGATTCCGGTGAATCCCACGTACCCCGAGATCCTCGGCGAGAAGAGCTACAAACGGCTCGCGGACATTCCCGAGCGCATAGACGTGGTCGATTGTTTCCGCAAAAGTTCCGAGATTTCCGCGATCGCCGACGAGGCCATCGCGATCGGCGCGAAGGTCCTGTGGATGCAGCTCGGGGTCGAGAACGCCGAGGCGCGCCGCAAGGCCGAGGCCGCGGGGCTCGAAGTGGTCGAGAATCGATGCATGAAGATCGAGCATGGCAGGTTCTTCGGCGGCCTGGGATGGGCCGGAGTCAACACCCGGGTCATTTCGGCGAAGCGATCCGTCCAGGCATAACGCGCGAGAGCGCGAAAGGAGGACAAACATGGAACATTGGCTCGTCTGGACCGTGGCGGGGTTCGCGCTCGTCATCGCGGAGCTTGTCACCGGTACTTTCTACCTGCTGGTGATCGGCGTCGGCGCGTTCGCCGGCGCCATCGCCGCGTGGCTCGGCGCCAACCTCCTGCTGCAGTCGGCGGTGGGCGGCGTCGTCGCGATCGGCGGCGCCTATGTCGTTCATCTTTGGCATTCGCGGCAGCGGGCCGGAGACAAGCAGCACGACAACCTGCTCGATCGCGGCCAGCCGGTGGTGCTCGAAGGCTGGGCCAACGAGACCGCGCGCATCGCCCGCGTGCACTACCGCGGCACCACGTGGGATGCGCGCCTCGCGCGGCCGGACGAACATCCGTCGCCCGGCACCACGCTCTACATCGAAGCCCAGGAAGGCAACACGCTCGTCGTCGCGGCCGCACCACCCGTGCGCTAGAAAACCGGCACCAAGAAAAGGGAGATCAAAATGTTCTGGAAAACCGCCATCGCCTTACTGATAACCGTCGCCGCCGCGACGCTCACCAAGAGCGCGATCGTGACGGTCGTCACGTTCCTCCTCACGATGATCATCGTCGTGATCGCCGAGGGCGTGCGCATCGTCCCGCAGCAGAACGCCTGGGTCATCGAGCGACTCGGCAAGTTCTTTCGCGTGCTCGATCCGGGCCTGCAGATCATCGTGCCCTTCGTCGACCGCGTGGCCTACAAGCACTCGCTCAAGGAATATCCGCTCGATGTCGCCGAGCAGGTGTGCATCACCAAGGACAACACGCAGCTCGCGGTCGACGGGATCATCTATTTCCAGGTGGTCGCCCCCCGGCTCGCCTCGTATGGCTCGTCGAACTACATCCAGGCGATCACGCAGCTCGCGCAGACGGCGCTGCGCTCGGTGATCGGCAAGATGGAGCTCGACAAGACCTTCGAGAGCCGCGACGAGATCAACCACACCATCGTCGGCGTGCTCGATGAAGCCGGGCGCACGTGGGGCATCAAGGTGCTGCGCTACGAGATCAAGAGCCTCACGCCGCCGGAAGCGATCCTGCGCTCCATGCAGGCGCAGATCACCGCCGAGCGCGAGAAGCGCGCGGTGATCGCGACCTCCGAAGGCAAGCGCCAGCAGGAGATCAACGTGGCCGACGGCTCGCGCCAGGCGGCGATCCTCGCCTCCGAAGGCCAGAAGACGGCGGCCATCAACAAGGCGCAGGGCGAGGCCGCCGCGATCCAGCTCGTAGCCGACGCGACCGCTAACGCGGTGCGCGCCGTGGGCGCGGCGATCTCCACGCCCGGAGGCACGAGCGCGGCGAACCTGAAGGTCTCGGAGCTCTACATCGAGGCCTTCAAGGAGCTCGCGAGGACCAACAACACGCTCATCATCCCGAGCAATCTCTCCGACATCGCGGGCCTCGTCGCGAGCGCGATGACCGTCCTCGACCGCTCGAAGATGACCGAAGCCGTGGTGAAGTAGGGAATGGCGGACCGGGAGTTCGGATTCGAGACGCTGTGCCTGCACGCGGGGCAGATCCCCGACGCGCAGACGGGCTCGCGGGCGGTGCCGCTCTACCAGACGACCTCGTACGTCTTCGAGAGCGCGGAGCACGCCGCGAGCCTCTTCAACCTGCAGACGTTCGGCAACGTCTACACGCGGCTTTCGAATCCGACGACGGCGGTCTTCGAGGAGCGTGTCGCGGCGCTTGAAGACGGGCGCGCTGCGGTCGCGACGGCCTCGGGGCAGGCGGCGGAGATGGTCGCCTTCCTGAACATCGTCGAAAGCGGCGATCACATCGTCTCGTCGGCCAAGGTGTACGGCGGCACGAACACGATGCTCAACGTGAACTTCAGGAAGCTCGGCATCGATTCCACCCTGGTCGATCCCGACGATCCGGAGAATTTCCGCAAGGCGCTCAAGCCCAACACGAAGGCGATCTTCTCCGAGACGCTCGGCAATCCGGCGATCAACGTGATCGACATCGCCGCCATCGCGGCGATTGCCCATGAGGCGGGCGTGCCCTTCATCGTCGACAACACCGCGGCGTCGCCGTACCTTTGCCGGCCGATCTCCCATGGGGCCGACGTGGTGGTGCATTCGGCGACCAAGTACCTCGGCGGCCACGGCACGACCATGGGCGGGGTCGTCGTCGAGAGCGGAAAGTTTCCCTGGGACAACGGCAAGTTCCCGTCGATGACCGAGCCCTCGGTGGGCTACCACGGCGTGAAGTTCTACGAGACCTTCGGCGATTTCGGCTTCACGATGAAGGCGCGCATGGAGATCCTGCGCGTGTTCGGCCCGACGCTTTCGCCCTTCAACGCGTGGATGCTGCTGCAGGGGATCGAGACGCTTCCGGTGCGCATGGACCGCCATTGCGCCAACGCGATGGCGGTCGCGAATTTCCTGAAGGCCCACCCGAAGGTCTCCTGGGTGAACTATCCGGGCCTGACCGAGAGCCCGTACCACGCGCTCTCGAAGCGCTACATGCCGAAGGGCGCGGGATCGCTCCTCGCGTTCGGCATCAAGGGCGGATTCGAGGCGGGCGTGAAGTTCATCGAGGCGCTCACCTTCGTCTCGCATCTCGCCAATATCGGCGACGCGAAGTCGCTGGTGATCCATCCCGCGTCGACCACGCATCGGCAGTTGAGCGAGGAAGAGCAGCGCAAGGCCGGCGTCCCGCCCGACATGGTGCGGCTCTCCATCGGGCTCGAAAGCATAGAGGACATCCTCTGGGATCTCGAGCAGGCGCTCGAGAAGGCCTGATGGAAATTGGTGTCAGGTACGAATTTCGAAAGGGAGCATCGGCCCGCCGATGCATCCGAAATTCGTACCTGACACCAATTTCCTGATTCAGCAGCAGCGACCCCGGATCCGCTGAAAACGCCGCTCGATCCATTGCCGCGCGAACTCGTCGTGCGTCAACACCGCCCCATCCGGATGTCGCTCGCGCATATGGCGCAGGTAAGCCTCGTAATCCGGGACGCCGAAGATGCCGTGATAAGCGCCCCGGACTTGCTCGAGCCAGCTCTGGTTCACGCGGCCTCCGCGAGGCGCCCGGCGGGCGGAATCTCGACCGCGGTCGGCATCGCTTGGCGCCAAGCCTGTATGCCGAT
>JADGRS010000216.1 GCA_017880705.1 Burkholderiales bacterium | reverse complement strand
TCGGCGTGAGGCTGATCGCGCTCGCGTTGTTGACGAGGACGTCGAGGCCGCCGAAAGTCTCCGCCGTGCGTTGCATCGCCTGGCGGATCGCGTCCTCGTCGCGCACGTCGAGCTGGATCGCGAGCGCCTTGCCCCCGGCGCCTTCGATCTCCGCGGCGACCGAGTGGATCGTTCCCGCGAGCTTCGGATGGGGATCGGAAGTCTTCGCCGCGACGACCACGTTCGCGCCGTCGCGCGCGGCGCGCAGCGCGATCTCGCGCCCGATGCCCCGCGAAGCCCCGGTGATGAAGAGCGTCTTGCCGGCGAGCGTTTTCATGGATTGCCTATGCGGGTATCTTCCAAGGCGGGGATGATACCTCGGCTGACATAGACGGTCCGCAGGTGCGTGCGGAAGGTCCGGAGGTTCAGCGTGAAGATCACGCCGGCGCAGAGCGCGATCACCCCGTTCACGATGAAGGTGTTCGGCGCGCCGATCTGGTCCGCGACCCATCCCGAGAGGTAGTGTCCGAGGGGCGCCGAGCCGATGAAGAACATCGTGTAGTAGCTCATCACGCGGCTGCGCTTCTCCTCCTCGACGAGCGTTTGCAGGATCGTGTTGCACGACGCGCCCGTCATGAACATGCCGAACCCGGTCATCGTCATGAAGCTGGCGGAAAGCCACACGTTGCGCGAGAAGCCGAAACCGATGCAGGCGATCCCGGCGACCATCGGCGCGATGCCGATCCACTTGCCCAGCCCGCGCACGTCCGTCCGCCGCGCGAGCCCCACGGCGGCGACGAAGGCGCCCAGCCCGACGGCGCCGATGAAAAACCCCACGAGTTTCGCGTCCTGTCCGAAGGTCCGCACCGCGATCGCGGGCATGAGCGTCGCGTAGGGGCTCACGGAGAAGCTCACGGCCGCGAGCATGAAGAGCATGCGGCGCACCGGTAACAGCCCCATCGCGTAGCGCCAGCCTTCCGCGAGATCGGTGAGCGGATGCGAAGGCTTCCGCTGCGGCCTGCGCGCGACCTTCACGCCGAGGAGCGCGAACACCACCGCGATGTACGTGACGGCGTTCAGCGCGAAGCACGCCGTCTCGCTGAAGGCCGCGATGAGGAGCCCGCCGATCGAGGGCCCGATGAGGCGCGTGCCGTTCATGAGCATCGAGTTCAGCGCGATCGCATTGGGGAGGTCCTCGCGCTTGTCGAGGAGCTGCACGAAGATCGACTGCCGCGTCGGCGTCTCGAAGGAGTTGCAGACGCCCGCGAAGAGCGCGAGGAGGGCGAGCTGCGTCATGGTGATGACGTGCGTGCCCGAAAGCACCGCGAGCGTAGTGGACTGCAGGCTCATCAGCGTGAGCACCGTGATGAGCATCTTCCTGCGGCTCACGCGATCGCCCAGCACGCCCGCGAACGGCCCGAGGAAAAGGTGCGGCGCGTTGTTGAGAAAGCCGATGAGGCCCGTGAACCAGGTGGAGCCCGAAAGGCTATAGGCGAGCCACATCACCGCGACCGATTGCACCCACGTGCCGATCATCGAGATCGCCTGGCCGACGTAGTAGCGGCGGAAGTTGGGGGAGCCGAGGGCCCGCAGGCTGTGAGGCCAGTTCACGCCTGGGTTAACCTAAGGGCCGCCAAGGAGGGGCTTCCGGCCATGGAATGGCGCGCGAGAATCGAAGCGGTGTTCACGGTCCTGATCGTTTTGCAGTTCGCCGTCGTGGTCCTGCACGACTGGCTCGACATTCCGGGCTGGACCCATGGCTCCCAGGTCCAGGCGATCGTGGGGCGGCGAAAGCTCCTGCTTGCGACTGCGATCAATGCGCTCTTTCCGGGTATGGCCGTGGTCTTCGCCCTCTACTTCTGGAACGCCGCCAAGCCGTGGTACGTCACCGATTACTGGGTCGCCTATTGTGTCGTCACGCTGATCTCGGCGATTGCGATGTGGTATGTGCCCTACCTGCTCGGCGGAAATGAAAGGCAGAAGGAAGAGTACGCGAGGATGTACGCGAGAACCCGGCACGTCCTGCCTGCGCGCGGCGACAATCCGCGCCCGAACCTGCTGCACGTCTGCTTCCACATCCTGTTCCTGGCCAACCTGGCCCTCGTCCTGGTGCTGCGATTCGGCGCTTCGTAGTTCCGCGCTAGCCAAGCTTCGCGAGCTGCGCGCGCAAGTCCGTGAGCCGCATCTCTTTTTCCGCGAGCTCCTTCTTCTTCTGCTCGACGACCGCGGGTGGCGCTCGCTCGACGAACGAGGTCTTGCCGAGCATCGCGGCCGCCGCGGCGATCTCGCCTTCGAGGCGGCCTGCTTCCTTCGCGAGCCGCGCGCGCTCCGCGTCGCGATCGATCTCGACGTGGAGCATGAGCTTCGCGCCGGCGGTGATCGAGACCGGCGAATCCTTGTCGGGCAGCGCCGCCACGAAGCGAACTTCCGAGAGCCGCGCGATCGCGGCGATCTGCGCCTGGTACGCGACTAGCGAGGCGTGGTGATCGGCCACGTAGAGAGGGACTTTCGCGGCAGGCGAGAGTCCCATCGTCGAGCGCAGGTTGCGCGCGGCGTTGACGACTTCCTTAACCATCGCGATCTCGCCCTCGGCCGCTTCGTCGATGCGCTTGGCGTCGGGAGCGGGGAAGGGCGCCACCATGATGCTCTTGCCGGACTTCCCAGCGAGCGGGCCCACGGTCTGCCACAGCTCCTCGGTGATGAAGGGAATGATCGGATGTGCGAGGCGCAGCGTCGCCTCGAGCACGCGGATCAAGGTCCGCCGGGTCGCGCGCTGCTGGGCTTCGTTGCCCGTGGCGAGCTGCACCTTCGCGAGCTCCACGTACCAGTCGCAATACTCATCCCACACGAATTCGTACACGGCGCGCGCGGAGACGTCGAAGCGATACTCGGCGAGGCCGTCGATGAAGGCCTTCTCGGCGCGCTGCAGGCGGCTCTCGATCCAGCGGTCGGCCGCGGAGAATTCCAGCGGCGCGGATTCCTCGAGGCCGACGTCCTTGCCCTCGGTATTCATGAGGACGAAGCGCGTCGCGTTCCACAGCTTGTTGCAGAAGCTGCGGTAGCCTTCGCAGCGCTTGAGGTCGAAGTTGAGCGTGCGGCCCAGCGTCGAGAGCGAGGCGAAGGTGAAGCGCAGCGCGTCGGCGCCGTAGGAGGCGATGCCCTCGGGGTAGTCGCGCTTGATGCGCTTGGACGCCGACTCCTTGTGCGCCGCGAGCATCAGCCCCTCGGTGGACTTCGCGAGGAGCGAAGCGAAGTCGATGCCCTCGATCACGTCGAGGGGATCGATGGTGTTGCCCTTCGACTTCGACATCTTCTGGCCCTCGGCGTCGCGCACCAGGGCGTTGATGTAGACGTGGCCGAACGCGGTCACCCGCGCGAACTCGAGCGACGTCATGATCATCCGCGCCACCCAGAAGAAGATGATGTCGAAGCCGGTGACGAGCACCGTCGAGGGGAGATAGAAGACGCGCTCCTTCTCGAACTGCGCCTCGTCGGGCCAGCCGAGCGTCGTGAAGGGCAGCAATCCGGACGAGAACCACGTGTCGAGCACGTCGGGATCGCGCGTATGCGGCGCGATCGCCTTGCCGGCCGCCGTCGCGCGCCTCGCCGCTTCCTCGAAGGTGCGCCCCACGAAGGGCGAGCCGTCGTCGGCGTACCACGCCGGAATCTGGTGGCCCCACCAGAGCTGGCGCGAGATGCACCAGTCCTGGATATTCTCGAGCCACTGGTTGTAGACCTTGGCCCACTCCTCGGGCACGAAGCGCGTATCGCCCTTGCGCACCGCCTCGAGACCCGCCTTCGCCATGCCGTCCATGCGCACGAACCACTGGTCCGAGAGCATCGGCTCGATGACGGCGTCCGAGCGCTGCGAGCGCGGCACCGTGAGCTTGTGGGGCTTGGCGCTCTCGACGAGCTCGAGCTTTTCGAGATCGGCGAGCACGCGCTTCCTCGCCATGAAGCGATCGAGCCCCTGGTAGGCCAGCGGCGCGTTCTCGTTCACGCGCGCTTCGAGCGTGAAGATGTTGAGCGGAGCGAGCCCATGGCGCACGCCCACCTGGTAGTCGTTGAAATCGTGGGCGGGCGTGATCTTCACCACACCCGTGCCGAACTCGCGGTCGACGTAGGTATCGGCGATCACCGGAATCAGGCGATCGGCAAGGGGAAGCTTCACATTCCTGCCGACGAGTTTGCTGTAGCGCTCGTCCTCGGGATGCACAGCCACGGCGACGTCGCCCAGCATCGTCTCGGGCCGCGTGGTCGCGACCGTGAGATGGCCGCTGCCATCCTCGAGGGGATACTGGATGTGCCAGAGCGTGCCGTTCTCCTCGCGGGATTCGACCTCGAGATCGGAGACGGCGGTCTGCAGCGCCGGATCCCAGCTCACCAGCCTCTTGCCGCGGTAGATGAGGCCCTTCTCGTGCAGGCGCACGAAGACTTCGGTCACGCCCCTCGAGCGCGGCTCGTCCATGGTGAAGTACTCGCGCGACCAATCGCACGAGTCGCCGAGGCGGCGCATCTGCCGCGTGATGGTCGAGCCCGATTGCTCTTTCCACGCCCACACGCGCCTCACGAACTCCTCGCGGCCCAGCTCCCGGCGCGAAGTGCCCTCGGCCTCGAGCTGGCGCTCGACCACCATCTGCGTCGCGATCCCCGCGTGGTCGGTGCCCGGCTGCCACAGCACGTTCTCGCCCTTCATGCGGTGATAGCGCGTGAGGATGTCCATCAACGTCTGCTGGTACGCGTGGCCCATGTGCAGCGTGCCGGTGACGTTGGGCGGCGGCAGCTGGATCGAGAAGGATGCCTTCGCCGGATCGAAGCCCGCCTTGAAGTAGCCGCTCGATTCCCAGACGGGATACCAGCGCGACTCGATGGCGTGAGGGTCGAAGGCTTTCGCGAGTTCCATGACGCGGGCCTACTTGGCGCGGCGGTGGCGCATCGCCTCGGAGACCGCGTCGCCGATCGCATTCGCCAGCTCCTGGCGCAGGTCTCCCAGCGCGCTCACCACGGCGCCGTGCACCTGCGAGATGAGGTGCAGCTTGAGGCGGGCTTCGAGATCGTGGGCGAGGCGTCCTTCGACTTCGATCATCACGCGGCGGAACACTTCGCGCGCGAGCTCGGCATTGGCCTCCGCCACCGCCGGGTCCTCGAGCAGATCCGTGAGCACCGGAACGCTTCCGGTCTCGGTCCCCACCGCATGGCGCTTCAGCAGCGCATCGGCCTTTCCCAGAACATCCTTGTCGTCCAACCCGTTCTCCCGAAATTGGTGTCAGGTACGAATTAAAAATTCGTACCTGACACCAATTCTTAGATGTCGTTTACATTCAATTCGTAGCCGCGCTCTTTGTAGAAGGTCCAGCGCAGGCGGGCGCGGGCCTTGTCTTCCTCGTCAGTGCTCACGATCTCGAGCATGCGGTCGAACGTGGCGAAGAAGGGCGGCCATTCGTCATGGAGGTTCAGCAGCACGTCGTGGTGGGGCAGCGCATCGCCCGATGTCGCGAGGACGACAGGCGTCTCGGCGGCCAGCGGCGACTCGACGAAGACGTGCGGCACGAAGCCCGTCGCCTGGAAGGACCACAGCGCGCGATCGAAATCCGCGAGCGCCTTCGCGTCGGGCGAATAGACGACGAGCTTCGCGGGCTTGGCGAAGACCTTCGCCGCGAGCCGGCACGCGAGGCGTTGCTTGTCCTCGGCGTAGCGGTAGAAATCGATCCGCGTCACGCCGCGCGGCGCACCAGGAAGTGCGAGAGCAATGCGACGGGACGGCCCGTGGCGCCTTTTTCCACGCCCGACTTCCATCCGGTGCCCGCGATGTCCAGGTGCGCCCACGGATACGACTTCGTGAACCGCGAGAGGAAGCACGCCGCGGTGATGGCACCCCCGGCACGCGTGCCGATGTTGGGGAAGTCCGCGAAGTTCGACTTGAGCTGCTCCTGGTAATCCTCCCAGAGCGGCATGTGCCACGCGCGGTCCCACGCGGTGTCACCGGCGCCGAGGAGCTCGCGCGCGAGCGTGTCGCTGTTGCTGAACACTCCCGTCGCCACGTGGCCGAGCGC
>JADGRS010000013.1 GCA_017880705.1 Burkholderiales bacterium | reverse complement strand
CCCGCGTGGTCGAGTAACATTCACCCACCATGACCTACTGCGTAGCCCTCCGCCTCGATTCCGGGATGATCTTCGCCTCGGACTCGCGCACCAATGCCGGCGTGGACCACATCGCCACGTTCTCGAAGATGCGCGTCTACGAAAGGAAGGACGACCGCGTGATCGTGGTCCTCTCGTCGGGAAACCTCGCCATGACCCAGGGCGTCGTGAACATCCTCGACAAGCACGCGAAGGCCGCCGAGGGCGAGGAGACCATCTGGACCTCGAACTCGATGTACGACGCGACCTCGCTCGTCGGCGACGCGCTGCGCGAGATGCAGCGGCGCGACGCCCCGTTTCTCGCGCAATCGAGCATCGAGCCGAACGCGAACCTCCTGGTCGGCGGGCAGATCGGCAAGGAGCCGCCGCGCCTGTTCCACGTCTATTCGCAGGGCAACTTCATCGAGGCCACCGACGACACCCCCTATTTCCAGCTGGGAGAGTCCAAGTACGGCAAGCCGATCCTCGACCGCGTGGTCTCGATGGCCACGCCGCAGAAGGAGGCCGCCAAGTGCGTGCTGATCTCCTTCGATTCGACCATGAAGTCGAACATTTCCGTGGGCCTTCCGATCGACGTCCTCTGGTATCCGCGCGACAGCCTGCGGGTCGGCATGCAGCATCGCGTCCGCGAAGGCGACCCCTACTTCACGATGCTTCGCTCGCGCTGGGGCGGCGGCCTTCGGCGCGTCTTCTCCGAGCTTCCCGATCCCGACTGGCTGGAGTGATGCGGGCAAGAGGCTTTGGATCCGCAGATAAACGCAGATGAACGCGGTAACCCCGAAAGGCGACTCTCCGCAATGTCGTGCCCATGGTTGCGCAAGTCGAACCGGAATGATCTTGCAGAGTGGTTTTACGGCGTTCATCTGCGTTTATCTGCGGATTCAAAGCCCTTTCTCTCCGTCAGCCGCTAAGTGACCATCAAGGTAGCGCTCCACCACAGGACCCGGTACGCGTTCGACCGGCCGATCGGCCTGTCGCCGCACGAGGTGCGGTTGAGGCCCGCGGCGCACACGCGCACGCCCATCGAGAGCTACTCGCTCACGGTGAAGCCCGCGAAGCATTTCCTGAACTGGCAGCAGGATCCCTACGGCAACTGGGTGGCGCGGCTCGTGTTCCCGGAGAAGTCGCGCGAGCTCGAGATCGTGGTGGACCTGGTCGCCGACATGACGGTGATCAACCCGTTCGACTTCTTCGTCGATCCGAGCGCCGAGAAGTTTCCGTTCGCCTACAGCGACGAGAATTTCCGCGAGCTCGCGCCCTATCTTGAGCAGGTTGCCCCGACGCCGCTCCTGCAAGCGTGGGTGGACAAGGCGCGCACGCGCTTCCTCGGCAAGGCCATCTCCACCATCGACCTCCTCATCGCGGTCAACCACATGGTGCGCGAGGACGTGAATTATCTCGTGCGGATGGAGGAAGGCATCCAGGCGCCCGAGAAGACGCTCGAATGCATGCAGGGCTCGTGCCGCGACTCGGCGTGGCTCCTGGTGCAGATCCTGCGCTTCCTCGGCATCGCGGCGCGCTTCACGTCCGGATACCTGATCCAGCTCACCGCGGACCAGAAATCCCTCGACGGCCCGTCGGGAACCGAGCGCGACTTCACGGACCTTCACGCGTGGGCGGAGGCGTACATTCCCGGCGCCGGATGGATCGGCCTCGACGCGACCTCGGGATTGCTCGCGGGCGAAGGCCACATTCCGCTGGCGAGCGCGGCGCTCCCCACGAGCGCGGCGCCGGTGACGGGAATGACGGAAGTCGCGAAGACCACGCTCGAGTTCGAGATGACGGTCACGCGCATCAACGAGGACCCGCGCGTAACCAAGCCCTTCACCGAGGCCCAGTGGTCGGCGATAGACGCCGTCGGCAAGCAGGTCGATCGCGAGCTCGCCGACGGCGACGTGCGGCTCACCGTGGGCGGCGAGCCGACCTTCATCTCCATCGACGACATGGAAGGCCCCGAGTGGAGCTACACCGCGATGTCGCCGGCGAAGCACGAGCTCGCCACCGCGCTCCTGTACAGGCTGCGCAAGCGCTTCGCGCCGGGCGGTCTGCTGCACTTCGGCCAGGGCAAGTGGTATCCCGGCGAGCCGCTGCCGCGCTGGGCGCTGTCGTGCTTCTGGCGCAAGGACGGGGTCGCGTTGTGGGAGCGCGAAGACGAGGACGCGAGGCCCCCGGAAGGCGGCAAGAACACGGAGGAAGATGCGCGGCGCCTCGCCACCGAGCTCGCGCAGGCGCTCGAGCTTTCGCCGGAATACGTGCTGCCGGCCTACGAGGATCCGTGGCGGACGCTCCGCGACGAGGCGAACCTGCCCGTGAACGTGGATCTCTTCGCGGAGGACACGGCGAGCGAGCCCGCGCGCCGCCGCCTCGCCGGGAAGATCGCGGGGGGGCTCGGCAACCCCGTGGGCTACGTGCTGCCGTTGAAGCCCGTCGCGCGCGGCAAGGCGAGCCATCCGACGACCTGGCAAAGCTCGCCCTGGCCGTTGCGCCGCGAGAAAGTGTTCCTCATCGAGGGCGATTCGCCGCTCGGCTATCGCCTGCCGCTTGCCTCGCTCCCCGAGGTCCTTCCCGAGGATGACGAGCCGAGCATTCCGCAGGATCCGTTCGATCGCCGCGACGCGCTGGGGAAGAGGAAGGCCGCGAAGTCGCCGCTGGGGGCGAAGCACGCGAAGCCGAAGGCGCTTCCGCCCGGAGCGCCGCGCGAGGTGATCAAGCGCGCGCTCGCCGTCGAGGTGCGCAAGGGCGCGCTCCACGTCTTCCTTCCGCCCGTCGACATCCTCGAGGACTTCATCTCGCTCATCGGCGCGATCGAGGCGACCGCGCAGGCGCTCGGCGTGCGCGTGCGGCTCGAAGGCTATCCGCCGCCGGACGATCCGCGCCTCGGGCGCTTCGCGGTGACGCCCGATCCCGGCGTGATCGAAGTGAACATCCACCCGGCCGGCAACTGGGACGAGCTCAAGCAATACGTCACGACGCTCTACGAGGAAGCGCGCGCGACGCGCCTCGGCACCGAGAAGTTCATGCTCGATGGCCGCCATACGGGCACCGGCGGCGGCAACCACGTGACGCTCGGCGGGGCCACCGCGCCCGACAGCCCGCTCCTGCGCCGCCCCGATCTCCTGCAAAGCCTCGTCACCTATTGGCAGAACCATCCCGCGCTTTCGTATCTCTTCTCGGGGACGTTCATCGGGCCGACGAGCCAGTCGCCGCGCGTGGACGAGGCGCGCAGCGACACGCTCTACGAGCTCGAGATCGCCTTCGAGCAGCTCGAGCGGGAGTTCAAGCCGAGCCAGCCGAACGAGAAGCCATGGCTCGTCGACCGCATCCTGCGCAATTTCCTGGTGGACCTCACCGGCAACACCCATCGCGCGGAGTTTTCGATCGACAAGCTGTACGCGCCGGGGACCGCGACGGGCCGCCTCGGCCTCCTCGAATTCCGCGCCTTCGAGATGCCGCCCCACGCGCGCATGAGCTTGCTGCAGATCCTGTTGCTGCGCGCGCTGGTCGCGCGCTTCTGGAGCACTCCGTATCGCGAGAAGCTCGTGCATTGGGGCACGCGCCTGCACGACGAGTTCATGCTGCCGCATTTCGTCGCGCAGGACATGCGCGACGTGGTCGACCAGCTCAAGGCCGCGGGATATCCCTTCCAGTTCGAGTGGTTCGCGCCGTTCCACGAGTTCCGCTTTCCGCGCTACGGCTCGGTCTCCTACGACGGCATCGGGCTCGAGCTGAGGCAGGCGATCGAGCCGTGGCACGTGCTGGGCGAGCAGGTCGCGCAGACGGGCACCTCGCGCTACGTCGATTCGTCGATAGAGCGCCTGCAGGTCAAGGCGATGCGCTTCAACGAGGAGCGGCACGCGATCACGGTGAACGGGCGCTACGTGCCGATGACCTCGACGGGGCGCGCGGGAGAGTTCGTCGCCGGCGTGCGCTACCGCGCGTGGGCGCCGCCTTCGGCGCTGCATCCCACCATCGGCATCCACGCGCCGCTGGTGTTCGACCTCGTCGATCTATGGAACCAGCGCTCGCTTGGCGGCTGCACGTATCACGTGTCGCATCCGGGCGGACGCAACTACTCGACCTTCCCGGTGAACGCGCTCGAGGCCGAGGCCCGACGGGTCGCGCGTTTCCAGGCGATGGGACATACGCCCGGGACCATGGCGGTGCAGAAGGAGGCGCGCAATCCCCGCTTCCCCGTGACCCTCGACATGCGCAAGGCTCCCGAGGTTTACTACTGAAGTTTCCGTTCGCTCCAGTATCGCACCTCGCTTGCGTGGCCCGCGACAGCGATCCTGGCGGAAGATTGTGCAGGCAATATGATGCGCAGCGCGCCTTCCCGATCGGTTCGGTGCAGCTCGATGCCGCGCGCCTCGTAGCGCGCGACCACCGCGGCATTCGGGTGGTGGAAGCGATTCCGATAGCCCACCGAGAGCAGGCCGATCCGCGGGGACACGGCGTCGATGAAGTCCGGCGACGACGAGGTCTTCGAGCCGTGGTGCGGCACGAGGAGCACGTCGGATGCGAGCGCGACGCGATCGCGCGCGATCATCTCGGCCTCGCTGCGCGCCTCGACGTCGGCGGCGAGGAGCAGCGAATGGCCCGCGGTCGCGATGCGCACCACGCAGCCGCGATCGTTCTCCTTGCGCTTGCGCGTTTCGGCGTACACCGCATCGGAGGGATGGAGCACTCGGAAGTCGACGCCATCCCATTGCCAGCGCTGGCCCGACTCGCAGCGCGTCGATTTCACGAATGCCGCATGCAGCGCGTGCCCCGGGTCCAGCGGCGACAGGAGCCACCCGGGTGCGCGCGCATACGCGATCGAGGCCGCGCCGCCCGAGTGATCGTCGTCGGCGTGGGAGACCACGACGCCATCGAGCCGGTTGACGCCCTCGCCGCGCAGGAACGGAACGACGATGCGGCTGCCGCTATCCACGTCGGCGCTCCACGCGGGACCGGTGTCGTAGACGAGCGCGTGGCTCGCGGTGCGCACCACCGTGGCGAGCCCGTTGCCGACGTCGAGGACGTCGAGCCACGCCTCGCCGGGCGCGGGGCCGGGTGGAAGCACCGTGAACATCGGCGCCATCCAGGCGAGGCCCGCCGAGCGCAGCGGCACGCCTCGCGGCGCGAGGAGCCAGGCGCATCCCGCCACCGCCGCGGCCAATGTCCACGGTGCCGGCGCGTGGCTTTCGAGCATCGCCATCGGCAGGTCGGCCAGCCACTCGAGCGGCACCATCACGCCGAGCATGAGCGCGTGCGCCGCGTCGAGCAGGAAGGGCAGCGGCAGGAAGCTTCCCGCGATGGTGAGCGGCACCACGACGAGGCTCACGACCGGAATCGCGAACGCGTTGGCGATGGGGGAGACGATCGAGACTTCCTGGAAGAGCGCGATGAGCGTCGGCAGCATTCCCACGGTCACGGCGAGTTGCTCGAGCACCGCGCCCTGGAGCTTGCCACCGTGCCCGGTGCGCAGGGCCATCACGTAGAAGATCGAGGCGACGGCGCCGAACGAGAGCCAGAATCCCGCGGAAAGCACCGCCCAGGGGTCGAGCGCGACCACCGCGAGGGCGGCGAGGGCGAGCACGCGCGACGCCGAGCCGTGGCGATCCGCGAGGACGCACGCGGCGACGACGGCGAGCATCACGAAGGTTCGCTGCGCCGGGACCTGGTATCCCGTCATCAGCGAGTACGCGAGGGCCGCGGCGACGCCAACCACAATCGCCGCCTTGCGCGCGGGGATGCGCAGCGCGAGCGCCGGGACGCGCACCCACGCGAGATACACGAGCGTGAACGCGAGCCCCGCGAACATGGTGATGTGCAGGCCCGAGATGCTCATGAGGTGGCCCACGCCGGTGCGCCAGAAGACCTCCCAGTCGTCGGGCGCGATGGAATCCTGGTCGCCGATCGCGAGCGCCACCAGCACGCCGCGCAATCGGTCATTTCCCAGATGCGCGAACATCGCATCGCGGATCTCGCCGCGCCACCGGTGCAGCGTGTACGGCCAGCCGTCGACCCGCGCCGAGAGGAGCACGTTGCCCGGGCCGAAGCGCACGTAGCCCGTCGCGCGGATGCCGCGCTCCAGCGCCCACGGCTCGAAGTCGAATCCGTGCGGATTGGCGAGTCCGCGCGGGCGCTTGAGGCGCACGACGACGCGCCATCGCTGGCCCGACACGATGGGCGGCGGCGCAATGGCGTCGCCGTCGCCCTTCGCGCGCTGCGCGTACCACGCCAGCGCGAGCGTGGGCGGGACCGCCAGCGGGACGCCGGCGACGACACCCCGCGTTTGCACCGATTCGACGTCGAAGGGAAAGCGCGTGCCGCTCTCGGTGAGCTGCGGAAGCCCGGCGACAACGCCGGTGAGGTCGATCTCTTCGCCTTCCCACGCTCTCGGCAGCGAATGCGCGAGGAGCGACTCGGCGCGCGAGGCGGCGATGCCGTATCCCGCGAGCCCTCCCGCGACGAGAAGCAACGCGCAACGCGCGAGGCGATGCCGCGCGGGAACCAGCCGCACGCACAGCAATGCCGCGAGCGCTTCTGGAAGGATCGGAAGCTGCGACAGCTCCGCGGCCTGTTGCAGGCCGAGGGCCCCGAGCACGAAGGCGAGGACGAAGAGACGCACCTTCTCCCAACGCGGCGCCGCGCGCGGCCGACGACCGCGACGCCCGCCCGCGTTCTATTTCTTCTTCGGCGATTCCCTCACCTCGGGCATGCCGCCCGGTTGCGAAGGCGCGGGAGAGTCGCTCGCCGGAAAGCTCTCTTCCCCTGCTTCGTCGATGAGCCACTCCTCGTGCTCGGGCGTGCCGGGAGGCGGCATGGGGGGGCGCTTGCTGGGAAGGGTCGGGTGCTTTTCTCGGGCCATGGTCTTTCCTCGGCGATGCGGGGTAGACCGCGGGCGGCCGCATCGGTTCGGTATCATGGCCCCAATGAATTCTGATCGCAGCCCCTCCCGTGCCCGCGGCTTCACGTGGGTCGAGATGCTCGCCGTCATGGCGGTGCTGGCCATCCTCGCTCTCATGGCGATCCCCGCGATGCAGGAGAGCGTTCTGAAGCGCCAGGTGAAGGACGGACTCGCGCTCGCGGACGTCGCCAAGGGCGGAGTGCAGGCCGCGTACACCGCAACGGGCAACATGCCCGCGGACAACAAGGCCGCGGGGATTCCGGACCATGACAAGATCGTGGGCAACCTCGTGAAGGACGTCATCGTCGAGGGCGGCGCGATCACCCTCACCTTCGGCAACAATGCGAACAAGGCCCTCGAGAACAAGAAGCTCACGGTGCGCCCCGCGGTGGTGCCCGGCGAGCCGCTCGTGCCGATCGCATGGCTGTGCCACTTCACGGCCACGCCCCCAAAGATGGAGGTGCGCGGCAACGACGTCACCGACATTCCCCTGAACTGGCTGCCGATCGAGTGCCGCTCGGCTCCGCAATGACGCCCGAATACTGGAGCGAGGCGAAGAAGCACCTCGCGCGGCGCGATCCGGTGCTGCGCAAGCTCATGAAGCGATATCCCGACGCGGACCTCGCCACGCGTGGCGATGCTTTCCAGACTCTTGCGCGCTCGATCACCGGGCAGCAGATTTCCGTCAAGGCGGCCCAGTCCATCTGGAACCGCTTCGCCGCATGCGCGGGAACGGTGAATGCCAGGAATGTAGTGGCGCTCGCGCCCGAGGCGATTCGCGCCTGCGGCTTCTCGGGCAGCAAGGTCGCCTACGTGAAGGACCTCGCCGAGCGCTTCCATGGGGGGACGATCAAGCCGCGCCGCTGGCCGAAGATGGATGACGAGGCGATCATCGAGGACCTCGTCCAGGTGAAGGGCATCGGGCGCTGGAGCGTCGAGATGTTCCTCATCTTCCACATGATGCGACCCAACGTGCTGCCCGTCGGCGACCTCGGCCTGCAACGCGCGATGGAGCGCGCCTACAACGCGGGCGAGCTCCTCAGCAAAGCCGAGATGCGCGCGATCGGCGAGAAGTGGGCACCGTGGAGCACCGTCGCCACCTGGTACCTGTGGCGCTCCCTCGACCCGATAAATGGTCTCTGACACCAGTCTTCCCGCCGATGCCCTGCTCTTCGACCTGGGGAACGTCGTCGTGTCGATCGACTGGAATCGCGCGTTCTCGCGTTGGGCCGGCGATTCGGGAGAGAGTGTCGAGGCGTTGCGCGGCCGTTTCCGGTTCGACCTTCCCTACGAGCGCCACGAGCGCGGCGAGATCGGCGAGCGCGACTATTACGCGTCGCTGCGCGAGTCCCTGGGGATCGAGCTGACCGACGCCCAGTGGGACGCGGGCTGGGGCGCGATCTTCACCGGCGAAATCACGCCGACGGTCGATGCGATCGCGAAGGTGAAGGGCCGCGTCCCGGTCTACGCCTTCTCGAATTCGAACGCCGCGCACCAGCGCGTGTGGTCGCGCCGGTTCGCCGCGACGCTCGGACACTTCCGTCAGGTGTTCGTGTCGTCGGATCTCGGCAAGCGCAAGCCCGAGCGCGCGGCCTTCGAGGCGATCGCGCACGCGATCGGCGTCCCCCTGGATCGCATCCTCTTCTTCGACGACACGATGGAAAACGTGGAAGCCGCGCGCGCCGCGGGACTTCGGGCCGTGCACGTGCGAGCTGCGCAGGACGTCGAGGACGCCCTGCGGCCCTGGCTCGAAGCTACTTGAGGGCGTCGACTCCGGCCTTGGCGCACACGCCATCCTGGTCTGAAGCCATGCCCGAGACGCCGATCGCCCCGACGATCCGGCCGTCGACGTAGAGCGGCAATCCGCCCTCGACGGTGCTCGCACCGCGCAGGTTGAGGAAGCGAATCCCCGCCCCGCCTCCCGCGACCGCGTCCTGCATCACCTTCGTCGGGCGCCGGTACATCGCCGACGAAACCGCCTTGTCCTGCGCGACGCTGATGCTCGCCGTCTGCGTGTTGTCCGCCCGCGAGAACATCACCAGCTGGCCCGAGGTGTCGACGATCGCGATCGCCATCGGCCAGCCGTTCTTGCGCGCCTCGCCATCGGCCGCCGCGTGGGCCTTGCGCGCCTGTTCGAGCGTGATGTTCGAGCCGTATTGCGGAACCGGCGGCGGCGTCTGCGCTTGCGCGAATGTGGCCAAGACCAATGCGGCTCCGCCCGCGAAGGCGGCAAGCTTGCTTGCTTTCATGAGTCCTCCCGATATTGTTGGTGGTGGCGGCCAAGGGCCGGCGCGCTCATGCTAACAGCCTCCGGCGCCGGAGCATTCCTGCGCCGCGGGCCGATGGGCCCGCGTCAGCCCAGCCCGCCGTCGGTGATGCGGAGCTTCCGGTCCATGCGCGCCGCGAGATCGGGATCGTGGGTGACCATCACGAACGCCGCGTTGTGCCGGCGGTTCAGCTCCACGATGAGGTCGAACACCTTCGAGGCATTCTCCCGATCGAGGTTTCCCGTGGGCTCGTCCGCGAGCACGCACGCCGGTTGCGTCACCAGCGCGCGCGCGACCGCGACGCGTTGACGCTCGCCTCCCGAGAGCTCGCCCGGACGATGGGCGAGGCGATGGCCGAGGCCCACCTCGCCCAACATCGCCGCGGCGCGCTCCCGGGCTTCCCCGTCGCCGAGGCGGCGAATGACGAGCGGCATCGCGACGTTCTCGAGAGCGGAGAATTCCGGCAGAAGGTGGTGGAACTGGTACACGAAGCCGAGCGCCTCGTTGCGAAGCTCGCCCTGCGCCGCCGGGGTGAGCGCGAAGAGCTCCCGCCCCAGCAATCGCACGGCGCCCGAAGTCGGACGATCGAGGCCCCCCAGCAGGTGCAGCAGCGTGCTCTTGCCGGAGCCCGACGCGCCGACGATGGCGAGCGACTCGCCCCGCATGACCTGGAGCGTCACGCCTTTCAGCACCGGCACGGCGACGCTCTCCAGCCCGAAGGTCTTGGTGAGGTCCTCGCATTCGAGGACCACGTTCGCATCGGCACGCACGGGGCTATTCATAGCGCAGCGCCTCGGCCGGATTCACGCGCGCCGCGCGCCAGCTCGGGTAGAGGGTCGCGACGAAGGAAAGCACGAGCGACATAGCCGCCGTCCAGGCGACGTCGGCCCAATGCAGGTCGGAAGGCAGCTCGCTGATGTAGTAGACCTCGCGCGAAAGGATCTGGAAATGGAAAAGCCTCTCGATCGCGGGGACGATCGCGTCGATGTTGAGGGCGATGACGATCCCCGCCGCGACGCCGAGCAGCGTTCCCACCATGCCGATCACGACGCCCTGCACCATGAAGATCCTCATGATGCTTCCGGGAGAGGCGCCGAGCGTGCGCAGTATCGCGATGTCGGGCTGCTTGTCGGTCACCGCCATCACCAGCATCGAGACGAGGTTGAACGCGGCGACCGCGATGCTGAGCGTGAGGATGAAGAACATCATCCGCTTCTCGATCTGGATCGCGCGGAAGTAGTTCACGTTCTGCTGCGTCCAGTCGGTGATGAACACGTCGCTCGTCACCGTCTTGGCGAGCTCGCGCGTGATCTCCGGCGCGCGGTCGATGTCCTTCACCTTGAGGCGAAGGCCGCTCACCCCGGAATCCATCCGGTACAGCACCTGGGCGTCGCGCATGTTGACGAGCGCGAGCGAGGAGTCGAACTCGTTGTGATCCATGGAGAAGATGCCGACCACGGTGAACTGCTTCAGCCGCGGCATGAGGCCCGCCGGGGTCACCTGCCCCTGGGGCGAGACGAGCGTCACGCGGTCGCCCACGTTGAGCCTCAGACCCCGCGCGAGCGATATCCCCAGGGCGATGCCGAATTCGCCCGGCCGCAGGTCCTCGAGCTTGCCGGCCCGCATGTGCGTGTTGAAATCCGCGACCGTGTTCTCCAGCTCGGGGACGATGCCGCGAACGAAGACCCCGCGCACCGTGGTGCCGTTGGTGAGCAGGCCCTGCGCGTTCACGAAGGGCGCCGTGGCCAGGACCTCGGGATTCGTCTTCACCGCGGCGGCCAGCGGCTCCCAGCTCGCGATGGCGCCGTCGGCGCCCAGCAGCTGGATGTGGGCGGCCGCGCCGAGGATGCGGGCGCGGATCTCCTTCTCGAAGCCGTTCATCACCGACATCACGCTGATCAGCGCGGAGATGCCGAGCACGGTGCCCAGGACCGATATGAGCGAGATGAAAGAGATGAAATGCGTGCGGCGCTTGGCTCGAGTATAGCGAAGGCCGACGTAGAGCTCGTAAGGTCGCAAAGAGGCGCGCCGGAAAATGGAGACGGGACCGCGATTATCCCGTAATTGGAGCGCGGCCCTCCAATTGCGTTCCCGCTGAACGATAATGACGGGCGATGTCCCTCGATATAGTCGTCCCGAATCTCCTTCCGCCCGCCGATGCCACCGAGCGCATGCGCTCGATCCGCTTGCCGTCGCTCGAGCGCTGGCTCGCCCGCGCCGACATCCGCAGCGAGCCCGCGCGAGGCCCTCACGAATGGCTCGCCGCGGCGTACGGGCTCGCCTCGCCCGCACCCATCGCGGCGGTGGCGCTTGCGGGAGAGGGCGAGGCGCAGCCCGGGGCGTGGATGCGCGCCGATCCCGTCCACCTGCGCGTGGACCACGACGCGCTCATCCTGCACGACGCGTCGGTCCTCGACGTGCAGAAGCACGAGGCGGCGGCGCTCATCGAGGCGCTGCAGCGCCACTTCCGCGGCGACGGCCTCGAATTCTCGGCGCCCGCTCCGGACCGATGGTACGTGCGCGCGCTGCGGGACGGCCTGCCCACGACCACGCCGCTCTGGAATGCTCATGGACGCAATGTCTTCGGCCTCCTCCCCGAGGGGGGCGGCCCCTTCAATTGGCGATCGGCGCTCACCGAGGCGCAGATGGTGCTCGGCGCGCACGAGGTGAACGAGCGGCGTGCGCAGGACCGCAAGCCCGCGATCAACAGCGTGTGGTTCTGGGGCGAGGGCACGAAGCCGCCGCAGATCCGCAAGCGGCACGGGATCGTCCATGGGGACGACTCCTTCGCACGCGGCCTGGCGGCGCTCACCGGGGCCGAGGCGCGGCCGCGGCCGCGCGCGATCGCCGACATCGACCTCGAGCCCGATGCGCAAAGCGTTCTCGCGGTGATCGACACGCTCGCGGCTCCCCTGCATCGGGGCGACGAAGCCGCGTGGCTCGCCGAAGCGCAAGCGCTCGAGGCGGACTGGTTCGCGAAACTGCCCGAGGCCATCGCGCGCTTCGGCGAGGTGCGCGTGATCCTTCCGTTCGAGCGCGGCACACGGGTCGCCGTGCTCGACGCCTCCGCGCGATGGCGCGTGTTCCGCCCGCGCAGGCCGCTCGCGGCCCATGCCTGACATCGTCTCGCGCAACGTCGACGCGGCCGCATTCGGCGCGCTCAAGGCGGCGGGATGCGATCCGAGGCTCGCCCGCATCTTCGCCGCGCGCGGCCTCACCTCGATGGACGAGCTCGCGACGACGCTGAGATCGCTCGCGGCACCCGACCGCCTGCAGCACGTCGAGGACGCCGCGCGCCTCCTCGCCGATGCCATCGCGAAGGGGGAACGCATGCTGATCATCGCCGACTACGACGCCGACGGCGCCACCGCGTGCGCGCTCGGCGTGAAGGCGTTGCGATCCATGGGCGCCACCGTTGACTTCCTCGTGCCCAACCGCTTCGAGCATGGCTACGGGCTCACGCCGGAGATCGTGCGCGAGGCGGCGGTGCGCAAGCCCGACCTCGTCATCACCGTCGACAACGGCATCGCGGCCGTCGAGGGCATCGCGGAGGCCAATCGCCTCGGCATGCGCGTGCTCGTCACCGACCACCACCTCCCGGGCGCCGAGCTGCCGCAGGCCGCGTGCATCGTCAATCCAAACCAGGCGGGATGCGGATTCCCCAGCAAGAACCTCGCGGGCGTGGGCGTCGTCTTCTACGTGATGCTCGCGCTTCGCGCCGAGCTGCGCCGCCGCGGCGCTTTCAGCCTGGCGCGCCCCGAGCCGCAGCTCTCCGACCTCCTCGACCTGGTCGCGCTGGGCACGGTCGCGGACGTGGTGAAGCTCGACGCCAACAACCGCATCCTCGTCTCCCAGGGGCTTGCGCGCGTGCGCGCAGGAAAGGCGTCGCCCGGCATCGCGGCGCTCCTCGAGGTGGCGGGACGCGTGGCGCGCCAAGCGTCGGTCCACGACCTGGGATTCGCAGTGGGACCGCGCCTCAACGCCGCGGGGCGGCTGCAGGACATGTCGCTCGGGATCGAGTGCCTCCTCGCGCACGACCACGGGCGCGCGATGGAGCTCGCGGCGAAGCTCGACCGGCTGAACCGCGAGCGCCGCGAGATCGAGGGCATGATGCAGGAATCGGCGCTGGCGATGGTCGGCGCGATCGAGGCGGACGACGCCTATACGCTCTCGATCCACCGCCCCGAATGGCACACCGGCGTCGTGGGGCTCCTCGCGTCGCGGCTGAAGGAGCGCTTCCATCGCCCGGTGTTCGCCTTCGCGAGCGAGAGCGCCGGACGCCTCAAGGGCTCGGGCCGCTCGATCGCCGGCCTCAACCTGCGCGACGCGCTCGATCTCGTCGACAAGCGCCGCCCGCACCTCATCGAGCGCTTCGGCGGCCACGCCGCCGCCGCGGGCGTGACCCTGCGGCCCGAGGGGCTCGACGACTTCCGCGCGGCGTTCGAAGCCGTGGCCCGCGAGATGCTCACGCCCGCGGACCTCGCGCAACGCATCGAGACCGACGGCGCGCTCGCCGCGAGCGAGATCTCGCCGGAATTCGCGGGGCTATTGCGCCGGCAGGTTTGGGGGCAGGGCTTTCCGGAGCCGCGCTTCACCGGCCGCTTCGCGGTGCAGTCGCAGCGCGTCGTGGGCGACAAGCACACGAAGCTCACGCTTGCCCTGGACGAGCGGCGCTTCAGCGCGATCCGCTTCGGCTCCGCGCAGCCGCTGCCCGCGGCGATCGACGCCGTCTACCGCATCGAGCTGAACGAGTTCCAGGGTGCCAGCACCCTCCAGCTCGTGGTCGAGCACGTCAGCGAATGAACCGGCCGTTCTTGCTGATCATCGTGAGGTCGACGAACTCGGATCCGGTGCGGCTCTGGGGGCTGTAGCCCACCTGGAAGCCGCCGAGGTTCAGCTTGAGCGATTCGAACGCGGTGACCAGCCCCTCGCGGCTGGGGTTCTTGCCCATGCGCTTCAACGCCTCGGTCATGATGCGCGCCGAAAGATAGCCTTCCATCGACGCGTAGGATTCCGTGATGCCGGCCTCCTTCGCGAATGTCTGGTACTCGCGCCCGATCTGGTCGCGCGCATCGAAGGGATACGGCATCACCTGCGTCACGACGATGCCGCGCGCGAATTCGCCGAGCTCCGTCACGTAGGCGCCCGACGAAGTGTTCGACAGCGAGAAGAACTGGGTGAGGGAGCCCTTGGCGCGCAGCTTCTTCACGATCGACGCGCAGATCTTGGGGATGCAGAAGCCGAGGGTGGCCGAAGGCGCGGCCTTCGCGATCTGGTCCACCGCGGCGTCGACCTCGGCCTGCCCGCGCGGGATCACCGCCACCGCCCTAGGCGTGATCTTGAACTTCTCGAAGGTCTTCTTGGCACCGTCGAAGGCGTCCTTGCCGAAGCCGTCGTCGGTGTAGACCACCGCGACATCGGTGATGCCCTGGGAGGCGAGCTGCGTCACGATGCTCGAGACCTCGATCTGCACCGGCGCGCGCAAGTTGAATAGATAGCGGTTCATGGGCTCGTGCATCTTCATCGAGCTGCCGACGCCCGCGAACATCGGCGTCTTCTTCTCGAGGATCAACGGCATCATCGCCTCGGCGTTGGCGGTGCCCCGGAAAAGGAAGAGCGCGAGCACGTGCTTCTCGTCGATCAGCTTCTTCGCGTTCTCCACCGAGCGCTTGGGGTCGAAGCCGTCGTCCATCGTCTCCAGGACGATCTTGCGGCCGTTCACGCCGCCCTGCGCGTTAACCTTGTCGAAATAGGCTCGCGCAGCCGCGACGGTCTCCTTCACCGGCGCCGCCTGGGGGCCGCTGAGATCCGCGGTCTGGCCGAGGAGCAGGACCGGGCCTTCCTGGGCGTGCGCCCCGAGACCCAACGCGGTGAGCGCTGCCACGAGCAGCGAACGGCTGAAGGTCATGACGAATTCCCCTGGTTGTTGGACGATCCTGCCCGCGGCCCATCCGCGGAATCCTCAGTATTCACCGATTCCGGCCCGCGAAAACGCGTTGCAAGGTTACACCAGCAACGCGCCCGCTATAATCGCGCCATGGAATCCGACCAGCTGAACCTCATCGAGAACTCCCTCCACGACCTCGCCGCCCGCTCGGCGGAGCTGCGGAGGTATCTTTGACTACGACGCCAAGAAGTCGCGCCTCGTAGAAGTCGCCCGCACCCTCGAAGACCCCGACATCTGGTCCGACGCCAAGCGCGCGCAGGGCCTCGGCAAGGAGCGACGCATGCTCGAGGATACCGTCGGCAACCTCGAGAAGATCGACGCCAGCCTCAGGGATTCCGCGGAGCTCTTCGCACTCGCCCGCGGCGAAGGCGACGACGCGACCCTGCGCTCCATCGCCGACGACGTGAGGGGCGCGGAAAAGCGGGTCGCGGACCTCGAGTTCCGCCGCATGTTCAACGATCCGATGGACCCCAACAACTGCTTCGTGGACATCAACGCGGGACAGGGCGGCACCGAAGCGCAGGACTGGGCCTCGATGCTGCTGCGCATGTACCTGAAGTACTGCGACAAGAAGGGCTTCAAGACGGAGCTCCTCGACGAAAGCGCCGGCGAAGTCGCGGGGCTGAAGAGCGCGTCGATCAAGGTGACGGGCCCCTACGCCTTCGGCCACCTGCGCACGGAGAACGGCATCCATCGCCTGGTGCGCAAATCGCCGTTCGACTCCAACGCGCGGCGGCACACCTCCTTCGCGGCGGTGTTCGTGTATCCCGAGGTCGACGAGACCATCGAGATCGACATCAATCCGGCGGACCTGCGCATCGACACCTACCGGGCCTCGGGGGCCGGCGGGCAGCACGTGAACAAGACCGACTCGGCGGTGCGCATCACGCACCTTCCGACCAACATCGTGGTCTCCTCGCAGAACGACCGCTCGCAGCACAGGAACCGCGCCGAGGCGATGGCGATGCTGAAGTCGAAGCTCTACGAGCTCGAGCTTCGCAAGAAGACGGAAGCCAAGCAGAAGATGGAAGACGCCAAGACCGACATCGGCTGGGGCCACCAGATCCGCTCGTACGTGCTCGACCAGTCGCGCATCAAGGACCTTCGCACCAACGTGGAAGTGGGCAACACCCAGTCGGTCCTCGACGGCGACCTCGACCAGTTCATCAGCGCAAGCCTCAAGCAAGGGGTCTAGAACATGGCCAACGACAAGAACCAGCCCCCATCGGGCGAGCCGCCCCAGGACGAGAACCAGATCATCGCCGAGCGGCGCGGCAAGCTCGCGCGCCTGCGCGAGAGCGGCCCCGCGTTTCCGAACGATTTCCGCCGCAAGGACCTCGCGGCGGAGCTGCAGCGCGCCTACGGTGGGAAGACGAAGGAAGAGCTCGAGGCGGTGAAGCCTTCCGCGACGGTGGCCGGGCGCATGATGCTCAAGCGCGTGATGGGCAAGGCCTCGTTCGCGACGCTGCAGGACATGAGCGGCCAGATCCAGATCTACATCAACAACGACGTGACGGGCGCCGAGACCCACGAGGCGTTCAAGCACTGGGACCTCGGCGACATCCTCGGCGTCGAGGGCATGGTGTTCCGGACCAACAAGGGCGAGCTCTCGATCCACGCGGCGAAGCTGCGGCTCCTCGCGAAGGCGGTGCGGCCGCTGCCGGACAAGTTCCACGGCCTCGCGGACATGGAGCAGCGCTACCGCCAACGCTACGTGGACCTCATCGTGAACCCGGAGTCCCGCGAGGTGTTCATCAAGCGCTCGAAGATCGTTCAGGCGATCCGCGAATTCTTCGTCGCGCGCGATTACCTCGAGGTCGAGACGCCGATGATGCATTCGATCCCCGGCGGCGCCGCGGCGCGACCCTTCAAGACGCATCACAACGCGCTCGACATGGAGCTCTTCCTGCGCATCGCGCCGGAGCTGTACCTCAAGCGCCTCACCGTCGGCGGCCTCGAGAAGGTCTTCGAGATCAACCGCAACTTCAGGAACGAGGGTATCTCGACGCGCCACAATCCCGAGTTCACGATGCTCGAGTTCTACGAGGCCTACCAGGACTACCGCTACCTGATGGACCTCACCGAGGCGCTGCTGAAGGAGATCGCGCAGAAGGTGCTCGGGACGACCACCCTCGCCTACCAGGGCGTGACGGTGGATCTCGGCAGGGCGTTCGACCGGCTCACGATGGCCGAGGCGATCGCGAAGCACAACCCTCGCTATCCGCTCGCCGAGCTCGCGAAGCCCGAGTACCTCAAGATCGCCCTCGCGCCGTTCGACATCGAGGTGTTTCCGACCGATGGCGTGGGGCTGCTCCAGCTGAAGCTCTTCGAGGCCACCACGGAGGACAAGCTCGTCGATCCGACCTTCATCATCGCCCATCCCGTCGACGTCTCGCCCCTGGCGCGCGCCAACGACGCGAACCCGGCGGTCACCGATCGCTTCGAGCTCTTCATCACGGGACGCGAGATCGCCAACGGCTTCTCCGAGCTGAACGACCCCGAGGACCAGGCCGCGCGCTTCACGGCGCAGGCGCAGGCGAAGGAAGCCGGCGACGAGGAAGCGATGTACTACGACGCCGACTACATCCGCGCGCTCGAGTACGGGATGCCGCCCGCGGCGGGCGAAGGCATCGGCATCGACCGGCTCGTGATGCTCTTCACCGACAGCCCCTCGATCCGCGACGTGATCCTTTTCCCGCAGCTCAAGGCCGAGGAGATCTGAGCGGCCTTCCCCGGGGCGCCGGGAGGACCCTGCGTGCTATCCTTTTCGCGTCTTCCAACATACTAGAACGCATCAATTCGGAGGCAATCATGAGCATCAAGCGACTCGCGATTCTCGGGTGCGCCGCATTCGTAGCGGCGGGAGCGATCGGCGTCCAGGCCGCGTGCATCGACTGCGGCACCGTCACCGACGTGCAGACCGTGAAGAAGGAAGGCGAAGGCAGCGGCGCCGGCATGGTGATCGGCGGCATCGCCGGAGGCGTGCTCGGCCACCAGGTCGGCAGCGGCCGCGGCAAGGACGTCGCTACCGTGGCGGGCGCGGCGGGCGGCGCTTACGTCGGCAACGAGGTCGAGAAGAACAAGAAGACCACCACGAGCTACGTGGTGCGCGTGAAGATGGAAGACGGCAGCAACCGCTCCTTCACGTTCAGCGCGCCCACCAGCTACCAGGCGGGCGACAAGGTGAAGATCGTCGATCGCAAGCTCGTGCGCCGCTAGGAATCACTCCGCCCAGGGATTGAGGGAGGTGATCCTCAGCATGCTGCCGTCCTTCGGATCGACGAAGACCGCGAGGTCGGTCTTCCCGGCGCGCATCGGGATGAATCGCAGGTCCGCCTCCTTGCGGCCGAGCGCCGCGACCACCTGGTCGATCTGCGGATTGCTCTTCGGATTGCGCTTGCGCAGCAAGGAGATGGGCTGGGCCTTGGCCTTCACCTGGTCCCGCACGTCGTCGTAGGGAACGTAGTAGCGCGGGTAGTACTGCGCGTCGACGCCGCTCATCCCGGAGATCCCAAGGTTGAAGCTCTCGTCGGGGTCGGTGGGCAGCTTCACTCCGATGA